>JAHJRE010000224.1 GCA_018831055.1 Bacteroidota bacterium | reverse complement strand
GCCCCCTGCAACCTGTTAACATTTTTTCCCCTCCCCAATCACTTTCTTTGTACCTTTATTCTCCCAATCAAATTTTTATAAATGAGTATCAGGAATAATTAAAATGGGATCCAGGTTCCACGTTGCAAGTTACAGGTCGCAACCTTCAACCTGCAGCCTGTGCCCTGCAACTTGAATCTCATTGTTAATCGTTCCGGATACATAATACTTTAGATTATGAAAAACATTGCTAAACTGATTTCCTGGATGGCGGGTACTGCCGGAGGATTATTACTCCTGGGTGGAGTGATCGCCTTTTTTGCCGGTGGTGAATTTCTGGGTGTTAAAAATCATTTCAACTGGTTTTTCGTGGCCAACAGCTTCTTCTTGCTGGCAATTTGCAGCCAATTGTTTGTGATGTCGGAAAAGATTAACAACAAGTCTTAAGGTTTTTTCCGGCCATATTTATTTGGAGGTTCCTGTTGTTGATCCGAAGATGGGAATTAACTATGCTAACAAATTAAATACTAACTTTGTCCTGATTAATTACTAATGCTCCCTCCGATGAAAAAGAATTTTTCCGTTTTATTAACGGCCATATTGGTTTTGGCTGTTGTTACTTTTGTTTTTTTTAATCAGGAAAGCGACCGTCAACGTTACGAGCGTTTTCTGATGGAAGAATATGCTAAAATGCCGGATTTGCCGGAAGCAAATTATAAAGGCTTAAAAAGGCCTGATCGTCCGGATCTCGCAGCTATGCAGAATTATTTTATGCTTGCTGATCCGGCAACCGGTACTGTACCTATGGATCGTTTAAAACAGGGATACCTGGCGGCTGAACGCATCAGGAATGAAAGCACCCTGCGGTCAAATACATCTACAGTTCAGTGGTCGGCAACCGATGCCAACATGGGAGGCCGCACCAGGGCCATTATGTATGATCCCATTGATGAATCGGGTAATAAAGTATGGGCAGGAAGTGTTACCGGAGGACTCTGGTATAATGAAGATATAACCGATGACGACAGCCCATGGATTCCTGTCGGGGATTTCTGGGATAACCTTGCTATTTCCTCAATTTGCTATGATCCTAACGATCCTCAGACTTTCTACGTCGGAACCGGTGAAGGAGAAACCGCTGTAACCATTTACCGTGAATCTTCCGGGGTTGGCATGGGTATATTGAAATCAACGGATGGAGGACTATCCTGGAATTTCCTCCCTTCAACCTCCGGTTGGAAATATGTAACCGATGTAGCTGTCAGAGACGAGAATGGAACCAGTGTGATCTATGCAGGGGTGACCTCCGGAATATACCATGGAATTGTTCAGCAAAGCGAACCCTATGATGGACTCTATCGCTCGATAGATGGAGGTATTTCCTGGGAACAGGTCTTACCCGATATGAACGGTGCTAGCAATCCATACCCTGTCTCCGATATAGAAATTGCTTCCAATGGCAGGATTTTCGTCGGTACTATGCAAAATCCCAACCTTGATGGCGGTGGTGTCATTTTATATTCCGATAACGGGACAACCGGCTCCTGGACCGTTTACGACGATCAGGCCAATTATATCCTGGGACAGTCATATTATAATATACCCGGTCGTGTTGTCCTTGCTTCCGCTCCCTCTGACCCGTCAAGAGTCTATGCACTGTTTGCCGTCGGATATACCGATGGATTTACGTACTATAGGGGATTATACATTCTACGCACAAGCGATTCCGGACAATCATGGTTAACTTTACCATTGCCGGATAATGAATGGGCTACCCTTGCCTGGCACGCACTCTCTGCTGGCGTCGATCCAAACAACCCGGATCATATGTATGTTGGTGGACTTGATGTTTGGAAAACCAGCAACGGCGGAATGAACTGGAGCCACCTGTCAGACTGGTCATTGATGTATTACGGAGGTGGTCCCGATTATGTGCATGCCGACCAACATGTTTCCCTCTTTAAACCAGGATCATCAGATGAAGTGCTCTACGGTAGCGATGGAGGGGTTTTCTATACCTCCGAAGGTACTTCCTCCAACCCCGATTTTGAAGAGAAAACCCATAGCTATAACAGCCTGCAATTCTATACTTGTGCAATATCTCCGGTCTCCGGAGAAAACAGATTTATCGGAGGATTGCAGGATAACGGTACTTTGTATTACAATGATGAAGCTTTGGATATCAACGATATGATCGATGGAGGCGATGGCGCCGCATGCTTCTGGGACGAAGATGATCCCGATATTTTCATTACTTCTGTTTATTATAACCGCTACAGCATTTTCGTTAACGGGAGCTATTACAATAATGCCGGTGATTATAGCGGTACCTTCATCAGTCCTGCCGATTACGACTACAAAGAAAACATTCTTTATGCCAATGCCTGTAGTTTCTTTGGCAGTCATGCGGATCAATTGCTGAGAATTAAAAATATTCCTAATTATCCTACGGAAGCCTATATCACACTTGGTACAGGCAATTTTATTCCCTTTTCCCACGTAAAATATTCTCCCTACTCTCCAACGGGTACATCTACTTTGTTCGTGGGTACACAGTCGGGAAGACTTTATAAAGTGATAAACGCTCAAAGCTCCCCCACTGTTGACGAAATTACTGGATCAAACTTCCCGATAGCCAATATTTCCTGCGTTGCCATCGGTGCAAGCGAAAATGAATTGCTGGTGACCTTCTCCAATTATGGAGTAACCCAGATATTCCAATCCCTCGATGGTGGTCAGAACTGGGAGGTAAAACAGGGGAATTTTCCCGATATTCCTGTCAGATGGGCAATATATCACCCTGAAAACTCAGAACAGGCCCTCCTGGCAACGGAAATTGGAGTCTGGTCAACCAATACTCTGCACCTTCAAAACACTGTCTGGGAGCCTGCAATTGACGGTCTTGCCAATGTAAGAACCGATATGCTTCAATTGCGCCAATCCGATAATACAGTACTTGCAGCTACCCATGGAAGAGGATTTTATACCGCCGAGTATCCTTATGATCCTTACGTTGGACTTAATGATCTGCAGGAAGATGAAATTGCGGTATATCCAAACCCATCAAAAGGTATTTTCAGGATAGAATTCAACAGTGGAGAAAACGAACAGATCCATCTTTCCCTCTTCGACGTAGAAGGGAAAATCCTCTTTGATCAATCTTTGCAGGGGAAAAATATGGATATAATGAAAGATTTTGACCTTAGTGGATTCCCTGGTGGATTGTATATTCTTAAAATCAGTAATGGACAGGAAATCCTTAATAAGAAAATCTTACTGCAATAACAAAAGCAAGGCAGATTGTTCCGTGAAGGATTCATGGAAATGCTTATTTAGCATCAATCTGGGAGTATTTATTTGATACCTTTGTATCTGTTCGTAAAATTGAAATAGGAAAATATGGACCTTATCAAACCTCAGGATCTTTTAAGCTCGGTAAAACCCCTTAAGTACCTTGGAGGTGACTCTGCTGCAAGGTTCATGATGAAAACCCTGAAACTTAACGTACTAAATGACAGATATAATCTTGTTTCAGGACTGAAAGAACAGGCTTTCATTGATAAGGTGATAGAAGAGCTGGGTTTTACGTTTGAAATCCCGGAGGAAGATCTGGCAAACATACCAAAGGAAGGTCCTTTTATTTCCATTCATAATCATCCTTATGGTGGATTGGATGGTATTTTACTGATCAAATTGCTGGGAACAGCAAGGCCTGATTTCAAGATACTGGTGAATTTTCTGCTAACAAAAATCCAGCCTGTTGAAAGCTTTTTTCTTCCGGTAAATCCTTTTGAAACCCATAAAGATGTCAGGTCTTCCTATTCTGGATTAAAGGAGGCTTTTAGCCACCTTTCAAAAGGATTTCCCTTAGGTATCTATCCTGCCGGTGAAGTCTCTTCCTATCAGTTTGATAAGAAAAAAGTGACCGACAGAAATTGGCAGCTTTCTGTTATAAAATTCATAAAAAAAGCCCAGGTGCCCATTCTGCCTGTTTATTTTGAGGGTCATAACAGCAGGATGTTCCAGATCCTGGGTATGATACATCCTTTGCTCAGAACTGCCAAGCTTCCATCTGAACTGTTCAATAAAGAGGGAAAAAAGGTTAGAGTCCGGATAGGTACACCAATCCCTGTGAAAGATCAGGATGTGTTCAGTGATATTAACGACTTTAAAAAATTCCTCCGGACTAAAACCTATTCGCTTGGGTTGTCAGACGAAATAAGAAAAAGCCAATCTGTTCAGGCTCCCAGGATGGAGGACATAATTGCTCCTGTAAATGATGAAGATATTATTAAGGAAGTTGAATCCATAAGGGATGAGTTCTTACTGTTCAACCTTCAGGGTGTAAGCGTGTTTTGTGTCCCTTCATCCAGGATCCCAAATGTTTTAAGAGAAATAGGCCGGCTTCGCGAGGTTACTTACCGCGAAGTAGGCGAAGGCACAAATAAATCGCTTGATCTTGATAGCTTTGACGATTACTATGAGCAGCTCTTTATTTGGGATGATGAAAATCATAAGATAGTAGGCGGTTACCGTGCCGGTAAAGGCAAGGATATCCTGCCACAGCATGGTATTAAAGGTTTCTATGTTAATACCCTTTTCAGGGTGGGCCCCCAGATGATACCAATCCTGAATGAAACCATTGAACTGGGTCGCTCCTTTGTTACTAAGGAATACCAGAAGAAAACGTATTCCCTCTTTTTGCTGTGGAAAGGAATCTTGTATCTGCTGCTGAAACATCCCGAATATCGCTATCTTATCGGCCCTGTAAGCATCAGTAACACTTTTTCCGACCTTGCAAAGGCTCTTACTGTCGAGTTCATGAAATCAAATTACTATAACTTTGAATTGGCTGAATATATTCGCCCGAAAAAAACATTTAAAGCAAAAATAAATCCGGTAATCAACCGTAAAGTGTTCCTGAAACATACCGAAAACGACGTAGCCAAACTCGACCGCTTCATCCAGGATTTTGAACCCGTATTCCGTACTCCTATCCTGCTTAAAAAATATATCAACCTGAATGCAGAAATCATCGGGTTTAATGTGGATCCCAAGTTTAATTACTGCCTCGATGGGCTCATGATCCTCGACCTGCTCGATGTTCCCATGAATACAATCGAATCACTTTCCAAGGAACTGGACGATAAATCGATTCTGGAAAGGTTTAAAAAATGAAATTTTTTTTTTTCGATTAAACAAGAATCCTTTTATCAGTCAGTTAATATTCCGCCTAATATAGAACCCAATTCTCCCAGATGGTATTAATATCAACACTTATATTAATTTGCGGATCCTGCTCTTTATTGTTTATCCTTAGTGATTCCAGGGAAACATTGTATTGTAAATAATCTGCCAATTCTTTGTAAGTAACCTCGCCTTTCGTTTCCTTGAGTTTCTTTAAAAGAAAATAGGTAAACATTCCGTGATTCATCTCATCATAAGGGAGAGCCGACTGATCTCCTGAACTTGCAGCAAAAACAACCATGTTTCCACGTATAATGTTTTCTTTTGGTTTGACTTTTACCCCTCTTGCCGCTAATAAACCACTATTCCTGCCTCCTCCGGAAAAACAGGCATCTAAAAAGATAGTTATCTTCCTGGCATTGGTAGAACTCAGTTTTTCATATAGTTCATTCAGACTTATTGCAGTTGCTAAATTGGATGCACTTACATCTACTGGAAGCAAGTATGGTACTTTTGTTATTTCATCCGGTTGACCATGCCCTGCATAATAAAAAATTAACTCACCATTCTCACCAAGCTTTTCCAGAATTTTTGTAACCTGATCAATCTTTTGGTATATTAAGCCAGTAGTTGCATTAGTTAATAAGAACACATTACGCTCTTCAACACCTAAGGTACTGGTAACATATTCCCTGAATATCTTAGCATCATTAACTGCATGAGTTACATTAACTTCCGAAGATAAAGTTCTTTGATAACTTGTATAGTCTTCATTTCCAATTATAAGAGCTAGCCTGTTTTCTCTTTTAACCGTATTACGTGGTATATCTTTATCAATATAGGAGGTAAGGAAAGCATCTGTAATATTTATGTTAGGCTCATTATTTTCAATAGGGTTAAATCCGAATGTTTGGACAGCTAAGTCATCTGAGCCTTTGATCATTGCACTTAATACTCTTTTATCCCCTCTTGTACCATATTTTTCTTTAATAATAACAGTAATTGGCAGTTCTTTCTCAAAATACCTTTTGTTTACAAGAAAATCGAATTGGATCTTATGTGATTCATTCGGTTGCATCTCATTTATGGTAAAAACAAAATCCCCCGCGGGAAAAACATTGTCTGGAAGCTCAAATTCAATCTGAATATCTTCAGCAATACCCAAACCTCTGTTTTGAATAAGAATTTCAAGGTAAGATGGATTGCCTGGTACAATGAGATTATCAGAATATTTGTAATCCATTACTTTTATTTCCGGGAATTTAAAGCTGCTTGTCGGAACTTTGATTTCAATAGGGTCTGAATCAAACCCATTTTGCTCTCTAACTATTATTGAAAAGGAAGCGATGGTTTGACTCAGATTAATGTTACTTTCAATTGGTATTCTATATTCTCTTGATTGATTTGGTGGCAGGTCTCCGAAACTTATAGACTTTTGATATTTTAATCCATATGTATTACTATTATCATTTATTTCGGTGACAAGCTGTTTAGCTGTGCCTTGTCCATTATTCGATAACATTAAGGATAAATATACTTGTTCTGTTGCATCTATAACATTGTTTTCATTGGGATCAATCAATTTGACATCATCAATAGAAATTTGAGCTGGTTTGATGATTGTCTTATTGTGACTTACTGTCTGAACTACAGGTTTATTGGGAATGTTATTGTTTTGAGCGATAACAACAGGTTTTTCCCCGGCAATTTTTAACTCGTAAATCAGGTTTTTAGCCTCCGCATATTTATCAATAATAAATAATATATATCTGATATCCAAAACAATGGTTCTCTGCAATAATGGATTATAAAACACATCTCCTGCGATACCATCCTGGTTGCTGTCAAATGCGATCCCGATTAATTGCCCTTTACCATTTAATACCGGGCTTCCGGAAGATCCTCCTGTAATATCATTATTGGATATGAAACATAATTTCAGGCTTCCTTGATCTCCGTATTGTCCATAATCCCGGGATTGATATAATTGTTTTAACCTGGGTGAAACAATGAATTCACTGTTTTCTCCAGATTCTTTTGCTATCATACCATCAAGGGTTGTATAATATTCATAAAAATCCTGACTTTTCGAATAGCTGCGTATTGTCCCATAAGATAATCTCATAGTAGAATTGGCATCAGGGTAGAATGTTTTTTCAGGATGCATCTCCCTTAAACCTTTAATATATTTTCTTTGAAATACCTCAATTTCATTTTCATTGGAGCGATATTCCTTTAGAACTTCCATTAAGGTTTGATATAAACTGTTTACGATAACATATATTGGATCTTTTTGCAGTGTTTTTAATTTTGGATTATCAAGAAATTCAACAACAGTTTCCTTTTCAGAAAAAATTGACTTTTCAAATAAAAAGACTGTTAATTCATTGACATTTCCTTTGTATTGTTTTAAAAGACTGAGAAATTCAGAAGGCATCTTTGCTTCCGGGATATTATTTACGTATAAACTCAATAATCCTTGAGTCATCCTTGTATCCAATTCTTTATTGAATTTTTTAAAATGCTCATCAGTGTTGTCTCGCAATGTTTTAATTGTTGACTGTATATATTGCTCAGAGGAGTTATTTTCCAGTTGAGAATACAATCGAATAAATTTGTAAGAAAATTGAAATATTTCAGGACCGTTATATGAAGCATTTAGATTATAAAATAACTCCTTAGAAATTTTCGAGGATTTTTCATATGATTTTTCAGATAGTTGGAATATGTCAGCATATTTATCTCTTCTTCCACTATCTGAGTTAGCCCAGGATAAAAAAGCATATTCTTCTTCCTTTTTTTTCTGTATCAAATTGTTATGATTAATAATTTCAGTTTGATTGGTAAAATATTTATAGAAGTTTGACAGAGATGACAGTTCCGCCGCATACTTAAACTTAAGGTCAGGATTTTCCTTGATTGACCGGTTTAGTACATTTATTTTTTCCTGATAAATTTTTGCTAATTCAGGATTGTATGAATCTGTTAAATACTGGATTCCTTGTGATGTAAAATATCTCTCAGTTTTTCCAGGATAACCAAGCAACATGGTAAAATCACCTTCATTATATCCATTTAAAGAAATGGGTATATGATATTTGGGCTTTAACGGAATATTGCTTTGATGATATTCTGCCGGTTTACCATCGGGTGACTGATAAATTCTGAACAAACAAAAATCACCGGTATGTCTTGGCCAAGCCCAGTTGTCCGTATCTCCGCCAAACTGTCCAATGGAACTTGGTGGAGCTCCAACCAGTCTGACATCTTTATATACTTCGTAAACAAATAAATAATACTCATTACCGGCATAGAATTCCTTGATTTCAACCTGGTATCGACCGTTTGATGATGCTTCTTTTTTAAGCTCACTTGTTATTTCATTTACTTTATTAGACCTGTCAGTTTCCGTCATCCCATCGGTAAGTTTGGGGATAATCATTTTAGTAACGTCTTCGATCCTGACAAGAAAAGAGGCAGATAATCCGGTATTTATAAGTTCCTCTTCTTTATGCATAGCCCAGAAGCCATCATTCATCAAATCATATGCGAGCGTGCTGTGTAATTCTATGTATTTATAAGCACAGTGATAATTTGTGATGATTAAACCCTGATCTGAAATAACACTTCCCGAACAAAAGAACCCTGATGTTGACCCATTTGATGACAACCCTACTATACCGTCTTTTAAACTTGTATGATTTATGCTGTAAATTTCTTCTGCCGTCAGTTTCAGCCCCATTTCTTTCATGTTAGCGTAATTGAGGCGTTCAATAAGATTTGGCAGCCACATCCCTTCATCAGCTCTTACAACAAGAACATGCAGAATAAACATCAATAGAACTGCAGGAAAAACGTAATGGTTGGCTTTCATAATTTGTAGTTTAATGTGTAAAAATAAAAAAAGAAGGCATTTGCCTTCTTTTTCCGGAAATAATATTCAAGAAATATTTATGGATGATCAACCAGCTCAAATTCGATTCTTCTGTTTGCATCTCGTCCTTCATCCGTAGCATTATCTTGTAAGAAGTTTTCTTCGCCTAAACCCTTTACGATAATTCTATCCTCCGGAATTTGGTACTTTTTACTAAGAAGTTTTGCGGTTTCTTCTCCCCTTTTTTGTGAGATTTTTTTGTTATAAGCTGCTGGTCCCTTATCATCGGTATAACTGGCAATAATGAGGGAATACGAATCGTTTTCGTTTAAGAATTCTGCTATAGCCTGTAATACAGGAAGATATTTTTCAGGAACGTTATAAACATTGTTTTCAAAATAGATATTTTCAAAATGAACCTCTAAGGGTTCTTTTAAGATAATTTCTTCCTGAGGCTTAATCTTTTCCGTTACAATCGTCAATTCATCAATTAAATTCTTTGCTCCGGCAAATTTATCAATGATAAACAGAACATAACGTATATCAACATTAATAGTACGCTGTAATTCCGGTTCAAAGGCAATATCCCCGCTCATGGCTTCCCAGTTGCCGTCGAACGCAATGCCAATAAGTTCACCGTTGCCATTGATGACCGGACTTCCTGAATTACCTCCGGTAATGTCATTGGTGGTCAGGAAACAGGTGATCATCCTCTTTTCGCCGTTGATCATTTCTCCGTAGCGGCCATAATCTTTTGCAGCAAAGAGCTTTTTCAGCTTTTCTTCCACAATGAACTCGTCGTTGTTCGGATCTTCTTTTTCCATAACACCCTCGAGGGTTGTGTAATAATTATAGTAAACCGCATCGGCCGGATAATAATCAAGGACGCTCCCGTAGGATAATCTCATTGTCGAATTGGCATCAGGATAATATACCTTATCAGTATTCATTTTCCGTAATCCGTCGATGAAAAGACGGTCGTATTTACTCATACCGGCCTGGGCCTGCTGGAATGCACCGCGGGCTTCCATCATCTTTTCCGCAAAAGCACCTGCCAACTGATATGCCGGATCCTTTTCTATGGTCTTGGCTTTGGGTTTGTCCAGGAAAGTATTTACTTTATCCTGTGTGGAAAATACCGAGGTCTCAAAAACCCATTTTGCCATAGCTTCAAAATTTCCTTTGTGCTTATCGAGCATTTCCTGGAAAAGGGCAGGAACAAAGTCTTTCGGGACCTTTTGGTAATATAGCTTGAATAAGCCGGCCATTACCTCTTCGTCAAGGATCTCATTATAATCCTTAAAATGCTCCCCGGAGGATGCTTTTAACTGGTCAACCGTTTCCTGAATGATGGCTTCGGGTGAATCTTTCTTCAGTAATTCCAGTAACTGCCCGAAACTTTGGGAATATCCCAGGATTTCCGAACCGCTTGAACCGCATAATACAGTATAAAGGAATTTTTCGTAATCGACACCCATGGCTTCATAAGCCGTCTTGTAATCATTCAGAACACTACCATACTTCTCTTTACGCTCGGGAGTTCCATCAGCCCATGCCTGAAATTCTTTTTCAATGTCCTGCTTTTTGGCAGTAACACCCAGTCGCTTTAGTCCCCTTTCCTGTCCGATCATGTATTTCCATGTGTTGGAAGTACCGGCGTATTTGGAAGCATACTGGATGCGGGTCTTGCGATCCTGATCCATATATTTTTTCCAAATTTCAAGTTTCTT
>JAHJRE010000223.1 GCA_018831055.1 Bacteroidota bacterium | reverse complement strand
CGGCGAAATAGGATTTCCTCCTTTGCTGATCAATGGAAAACCGATCAAAGGCGGTAAAGCTCTGCTTGATGTTTCTCATAGCAGCCAATATGCGAGTGCCCTCATGCTCATCGCTCCTATGCTGCAGAAGGGACTTGAGGTAAAATTCACCGGGAAGAGGGTTTCCATGCCTTACCTGCAAATGACTGCATCGTTGATGAGAATGGCCGGCATACCTGTTTCTATGGATAACAATGGATTTAATATTCCTTATTCATCTTTCCTGAATACACGGATTGATGGCGAAAAAGACTGGAGCTCTGCTGCCTTTTGGTACGAAGCCCTGGCACTGGCACAAAGAGGGGAGATTTTCTTCCCCGGTTTAAAGATCAGCGATATTCAAGGAGACCGGTTTTGTATGGATTTATTTTGTAAACTAGGTATAAATACAGTTGTTAAGCCGGAAGGAGTCCTTATTTGCAAGGAAGGCCGGCCAAAGGAAACTGTGGATGAGGTGTTAACGGATTATCCTGATCTTGTGTTGCCTTTTTTTTCTGCGATGGCAGGATTGCAGGTACCGGGCAGGATACAGGGTATAACACATCTTCATTATAAGGAATCGGACCGATTACAAACCCTGTCGGAAGAACTGATCAGGGCTGGATTTAACATATTCATTACTGAAGATGCGTTGATCCTGAATAAAGGCAGGGTTAACCAGGATAAATACATCCTGGATGCTCATGATGATCATCGTATTTTTATGGGTCTGTTGCCCCTATGCCAGGTTCTTGGTAAGATCAGGGTTTCTGGTGCATCTTCGGTAAAAAAATCGTATCCGGATTTTATCTCTCAAATTCGTGATTTGGGTTTTACGGTAGACATATCCGGTGAATGAATTTTCATTACATTTGCTTCAAATGTATGCCATGATCGTCGATGTATTTATCCCCTGCTTTATTGATCAGATTTACCCCGAAACTGCTTTTAACATGATACGCATCCTGGAAAAATGCGGTGTTAAGGTTCACTATAACGATCAACAAACCTGCTGCGGGCAGATGGCTTTCAATAGCGGTTTTTGGGATGAGGCCAAAGCGATTGGTGAAAAATTCATAAAAGATTTTCAGGGAGATCATTATGTGGTTGGCCCATCGGCATCCTGTGTGGGCTATGTCAGGAATTATTATCATGAATTATTTCAGAACACCTCCATGCATCTGGAATACCGAAGTCTTCAAAAACGTATCTACGAGTTCTCTGATTTCCTGGTAAATGTATTGAAAGTAGAAGATGTGGGAGCTGAGTTCAGTCATACTGTTACTTACCATGATTCGTGTGCCGCATTGCGTGAATACGGGATAAAAGAGGAGCCCCGGCGTTTACTGGCAAAAGTCAGGGGGCTGAACCTGATAGAGATGAAGGGTACGGATGTTTGTTGCGGTTTTGGAGGTACTTTTTCGGTGAAGCACCCATCCATCGCTTCAGCCATGGCTGAGCAGAAAATTGAACACGCCCTGGAGACGGGTGCAGAATATATCGTTTCCACAGATGCATCCTGTTTGATGCATCAGGATGGCTATATCAGAAAGAACAATATTTCACTGAAGGTGATCCACATTGCTGATGTGCTGGCATCAGGATGGTAGTGCTATTTCCCCTTTAACTCAAGCAGTTTTAACCGGAGTTCGGCCGGACCTGAAGGTTTGTATAATATTTTCATTTTACGGTCGGTGAGAAACATCATAGGTGTGGCATAAATGCTGTAATCGGCTGCTGCCTGAGTGTTCCATCCCATGAAGTCGGCTTCATGTTTCCAGGGGATCTGTAGTTCCTGCAAAGTTTTTTCATAGGAAGTTTGGCTGGAATCAACAGAAACGGATACAATTTCCAGGAAATCCCTAGGGAATTCCTGGTAAACATCCTTTAATCCGGGGATGATGGATTTACAATGCGGGCACCAGCTTGCCCAGAATAATACAAGCTTGTAATCGGCAGACAGACCGGAGAGCGATGTAGGTTGACCCTTTAGGCTGATATCCGGTGCAATATTGCCTACTGCCAGTTTTTTGATGTTTTCCATCCTCTTTTCCAGTTCCGATTTTCTTTCTTCATTCACACAGGTCTCCACCACAGAATATGTCTTACCGATATGATCCACGAGATTGTCGAACCCAAACTGCTGAAACCCGTCAATCAGGTATTTTAGTGTAAAATGGTAGATGTCTTCATTATCCATCATATGCAGCAGGATGCTGTCAACCGCCTGCCGGAATAGTTCTTCCTGCAATACTTTGGCGATGCCGGGATCCCGGTAAAGAGTCAGGTAACCGATGATCTTTCCGGGAAGAATGTTTAGGTTCAGGAGGATGGGTTTATCGAAAACAAGTCCGTCGAAATAATGCTTTCGAAGGTACTCCTCCTGTTTTTCAATGGGAACTTCAAGGTCAATCATTAACGGACGGTCGAAGCGGATAAAATCTGAAACCAGCAAACCTTCATTCTTTTCGATAATCATATTGGTATAATTCAGAAATTCATTCTGCAGGATCTCGTAATGCGCTTCAGCAAGAGGATAGAACCCGTCATTTCTGGGGTATTGGCCTATAATAGGGTTAAGCAGCTCCAGTTTCAGTTGGTTTTCATTTCTTTTTTTCAAATAATCATAAAAAAGAATATTTTCCACGGAACTTGAAACCTGTATGTTTCCTGGAGGGGATTCCAAATTGGTTTTAAAACGGATATTTTCATTATTGATGATGAGATCAAGAAACTGATCCCGGCCAAAAACTAAACGGTAAACACCTGGTTTATAATTGGGTGTTGTTTCCAGGAAGAAATTACCCAAAGCATCGGTACTGACCGAATCGATTATTCTGCTCATGTCTCCGCGGAAGGATGCAATGTATATCTTTTCATCCGAAAGGCCTTCGATTTGGCCTTTGACAGAGTATTCCTGACCAAACGACAAAGCTGTGATAAACAGAAATGCCAGTAATGCAGTCTTTTTCTTCATAATAGAATCGTATTACATTCTTTGATGGAACCCACCTGCTGAAGATTTAATGAATACTATGTTTGGGTTATCTGATTTGAAGGGGTTAAAGATATAAAATAACTGCCGTTACGTTTCGTTTTGTATCTTGTCTTTTTTGGTTTTATGCTTATGGGGAAAGATAAATAAAAAGCTTCAGGTTTCAGGTTACAGGT
>JAHJRE010000222.1 GCA_018831055.1 Bacteroidota bacterium | reverse complement strand
CTGTGCTGTTTACCTTTGTGTGAAAGGTGCCTTTCGCTTTGCAGTTTAACGAGTTGATTCCATCGATAGTCAATGTAATATCCTCAACTGTCAGGTGCTCGGGTTTTAGCAATGTATAATCGGCAAATTGAAATACTCCATTCTTGACAGATACTTCTTCTACAGAAAAGGAATCAATTACCACAACCTCCTGCATTTTCTTAATAAAATCAATGAGTAAAATAACCGGGTTTGATTTACTGGAGATGATAAATGCAGAATCGGGGGCAATGCCGGCAGGAGTATAACCATCGAAATTTCGAATAATCAGCTGGGAAAACGAGGTTGAATTTATATATCGGTCCTCCCTGATAAACAATCCATCCAGCAACACATTTCCAATATTGGCGAACCCTTGTATTGTATTCATCGAATCAAAAGCAATGCTGAAATGGTTAAATGCAAGCTCTTTTTGCCCCTTTGATCCCATTATATCGAGATTACGCAGATCCACCTTACCCTGCATCACCGACCTGTACGGATCATTCATATTTCCATCGATAGTCATCGTTAACGAGCATGTTCCTTCTAGCTTTTTTATCATTAGATAGGGCTGGAGATATGGAAGGATGATGGAGGTATGGAGTGTGTCTACCTTAACCTGGGTAGTATATCCTAACGTTTGCTGATTTACATGAAAACTGCCGGCTATTTCTCCTCCTGATGCCAATGTGAGGCTGTAGTTGAGATCCATTATCGAATCATTCCATCCTATTAAAGGTATTTTCAGGGCTATCTCCTTCACATTGATGTCAGAATAAAAATCACGGCTGATATAATGGATATTCCCCCCAGAGATAGATAGATTTTCTAGCTTATATTTTATCGGCTTTCCGGATGAGGTATCTTTCTTATGGCCGGTTGTATCTGCAGGAAATCGAAGGATCAAATCAGAGAAATTGAATGCATCTCCTTTTTGAATGATCCGCACAGATGGATCCACCAAATTGAATTTTTCAATATGATAGATCCCATTCCAAAGTTTCCAAAGGTTGATATCAACCAGGATTTGATTTGCATGAAAAAAAACGGTATCACTTACCGCTTCATACAGGCTAAGACCTCTAATATTGATTTTTCCATTGAGCAGGTTGATGCCAAGTTTTTCAATCTCCACGGTTCTGCCGATCCAGTTTTCACTGTTCTTTTCAACAATATAACAGATTACCGGAGATACAAGAAGTAAAATCAACAGGACCAATCCCAGGAAAATCCCGAAAACCCAGAGAAATATTTTGTACATACGCTTCATACGTGAAGCTCCCGGAAAGTGAAAGTTATTATCTAAAAAAACTAATTCAAAGGAGTTGCACCAAGAAGTTTAAGGTAATTATTGCTGCTATGCTCGACGCCCACCCAATAATCATACCACTGTATGGTATCAGAAGGTGTAATTCCTCCAGGGCCAGTGGTGCCAATAGGGATATTGCCAATCGACTCAGCGCTTTTTACATTGAAGTAATGAATACCCCTTCCCTGAAGTGAGTCTGAAGCTACAGTGATAATCAGCCTGTAAAGCAGGGGGACATGAACGGGAATATTATTTGTAGTTATTCCCTCTAAATCAGAATATGCATAGGGGATCATATCCAATGAGTTTACTTTCATGGTAAAGGTGGCACCAGAGGGCAAAGAACTGATAAGATTATCCCTGAAACTCTCATTCACAAAACCGGGGGCGGCAAATGTGAAAGTTGAAAATATGAATTTATCTTTTAACTGATCATTCGTGATCAGCCAATAAGTCACCAGCGACGACAAAGCGCCTCCCAGACTATGCCCGGTGATATATAGTGTGGGTGTTTCTCCGGTTGTGATTGAACCAAGATAGGATTCAAGGTTGGCACCGGTTATTGGATCAGTAGTCCCCAACAGGTTTGTCAATCCATCCATAGCGCCTGCCGATACCGAATCGCCCGCTTTTCCGTAGGGGAAACTAACGAGTGTGAAAACGTTGACATCCTGGATCAAATCTCCAATAGAATGGATATTGGTTCCCCTGATGACAACAGCATAGGAGGAAGTACTATTACTTTTTGCCACATAAACAAGGTTCTCGCTATTAGCCGAAATCCCCGGGCCCCATACTAAACTCCAATTCCCTCCTGTCGTAAGTGTTTGATCCGCCAATAAGATGGCAATCGAATCTTTTATCACCGAAGCAGACAGACCTTCTGCCACATAACTGATGGACGATAAGGTCATCATGGTGCCCGGCATATTTGTATTTACATCCGGTGTGTCTTTGTCTTTTTTACAACCCTCAGATAAAGCCAGGGTAATTAAAAACAGGGCAATCATGGGGAACAATAAATACTTTTTCATAGGGCTGATTAGATTAATTTTTACCAAAAATACACAAAATTTTATCCAAAACACTTGAGAAAATATTTTTCTTGGATGAAATAGTCTACATTTGAAAAAGCCAAAACAGCATCATCCAAAAATAAGTAAAAAAAACATAACAACATGAAAGAAGAGAAAAGTCAAAATCCAAAAAAATCAAGCATTTACCTGATCGGAAGTGGAATCGCCTCCCTCGCCAGCGCAGTCTATTTAATAAAAGATGCCGGCGTCCCGGGTGAAAATATTCATATTCTGGAAAAGGATAAGATTGCCGGTGGAGCCTGCGATGGAGGTGGTGATGAGAAAAAAGGGTTTGTTGTAAGAGGAGGCAGGATGCATGAGATGCATTATGAGTGTTACTGGGATCTGCTATCTTTCATCCCTTCCTATGATGATCCTTCCGTTTCGGTAAGGGACGAGTCCTATGAATTTAACAAACGATTTGTCAGCAACGGACAGGCTCGCCTGTTAAAAGATGGAGAAAAAATCGATGTTTCTTCTTACGGGTTGACGTTTAAACAACAATCCGATTTTTTAAAACTAACCTACGTCAGTGAGAAATCGTTGGGAAAAAAACGGATCGAGGATTGGTTTGATAATGATTTTTTCACATCCCGGTTCTGGTATATCTGGACCTCCATGTTCGCATTTCAGAAATGGAGTAGCCTGGCAGAGATGAGAAGGTATATGAAACGATTTATCCACCTGGTTGATGGGCTTTACAAACTTGGCGGGGTTATGAGAACAAAATACAATCAATACCATTCGGTGATTTTACCAATCCAGCGTTACCTGGAAGAGAGAGGCGTGAAATTTGATTTTGGCTGTGAGGTGGTGGATATTGATTTTAATCTGTCATCCGACGTCAAAACAGCTACCGTCCTTCATCTCAAAGATAAGAAGGAGATTGTACTGGGCGAAAATGACTATGTTTTTATCACCAATGGCTCTATAACTGAAAGTTCTGATAACGGAACCTGGGAGAAGGCTCCTCAACTGAAGGGGATATCTGACTCCGGTTCCTGGAAGTTATGGAAGAAACTGGCTGAAAAGGATCCATCCTTCGGGAATCCATCCCCGTTTTGTGATCACATCGATTTACAGAAATGGTATTCATTTACGGCTACATTCAATGACACCACTTTCCACGATTACATTGAGAATTTCTCAGGCAATGTTGACGGGACTGGAGGATTAATCACCATGACCGATTCAAATTGGTTCATGTCGATCGTCATTGCACGTCAACCGCACTTCCCAAACCAGCCTAAGGATGTGAAGATCTTTTGGGGATATGGACTTTACCCCGACAGGAAAGGAAATTTCGTTAACAAGACCATGGCCGAATGCAATGGAGAGGAGATTCTGCAAGAGCTTTTCTACCACCTGAAAGTTCAGGAATTAATGAAGCCGATCCTGGATGCAGGGAAGCTAAACTGCATACCGGTTGCGATGCCGTTTATCGATAGTCTGTTTATGCCCCGTGAATTAGGCGACCGTCCTGATGTGATTGTGAAAGGAGCTTCCAATTTTGCATTCCTGGGGCAGTTTTCCGAAGCGCCAAAAGATTGTGTCTTTACAGTTGAATATTCGGTAAGAACAGCGCAAATGGCTGTCTACGGTTTGTTCGATACTGGTAAGGAGGTGCATCCAATGTACGATTCAGCGCATAACCCAAAATACCTGTTAGCAGCCCTGAAGGCAATAAGCAGATAGACCTGGCTCCTGCTGAATGAACCGCCAGTGTATGGAGGACTGAGATTTGTATTTACCTTTGACCAAAACTCAATTTTTCCCTTCTTTGTGATACACTGTCAGTTAGCTTATCAGAAATTGTTGCTCAATTGTTGCTATATTCACGCAATACATTGATATTCAATATACTTCTATATTCTGTATCGGGAAGTGAATGAGACTGCCTTTCCACAAGCCGAAGGCGCAGTGAAAAGGCTAGTCTTATACAGATATGCGACCCCTCCGGGGTCGGGGGTTATTGGGGTTATCCGGGCTATAAATATGCGATCCCTCCGGGGTCGAAGGGGTATTCAGGGTTGGCTAGGTCATAAACATGCGACCCCTCCGGGGGCGTGGCTTGGGTCGCGTTGGCTGGGCTATAAATATGCGACCCCTCCGGGGTCGGGGTGGTATGATTAACGTATATCTGATATTGCTGTTCAAATCGTCAATTAACTATATAAATATTCGGCTCAAATAAGTTCATTAATGCTTAATAAAGCAATCTACAACTCTTAACTT
>JAHJRE010000221.1 GCA_018831055.1 Bacteroidota bacterium | reverse complement strand
TCCCTGGGTAAGCAGGAAAGGGGGAAAGTTACTGCAAACGGTTTCGTAAGGCTGGATGAAAACAATGGGCAACGGGTATACTTCTATGGTTTCTTCGGCAGCATTTGCGCAGCCTGTACTATCCTCAATAGTATAACGAATTCTATGAATGCCGGGCCCTGCCAACGCCGGGAAAAACCAACCGTCCTGCACCCCTGTCCCTTCATAAACACCACCGGTCGGTTCGCCTCCTGTAAGTTCTAAGGCCTCTTCATTCTCGCAAATGGCGGAAAAAGGCTGAAGGGACACAGCAGGACCGGGTTTTACAGTCAGAGCTTGTATGGCAGAATTGACGCATCCATTACTATCTGCATACAGATAACGAATCTGATGGGTTCCGGGTCCGGCTACAAATGGGTCAAAGTAATTGTTGGTAATTCCTGTTCCGTAATAATTACCCCCTTCGGGAAAACCACCGGTAAGAAGAAAAGGTGTATCCCCTTTGCAAACTGTGTCAAATGGCGCTAAAGTGACTTCCGGTATAGGGTGTATGGTCAGATGTGCTTCTTCTCCGTTACTCTCACATCCATTGATAGTTTGTGTTGCGTAGTAAGTATATATACCCGGTAGACTTTCATTGACATACAAAGTGTCACCATAATGTATTAAATGTATCAGAAATGGATCATCATACCACCGGATATTCTCTCCTCCGGCAAGCAAATAGGGTTGGGGGCCTCCCAGGCAAGTCTCCTCATCCCATGTTTGCGGTTGAATCGGAATAATGCTGACCCGAACATAGTCTGCTTTGGTGGTGTCGTCGGATCCGGCAGAATTTGCTACTATCAGTGAAATGTCATATTCACCGGGGGCTGTATATACAATACCTTCAGGATTTTGCTGCGTGGAGGTAGGAGGGTAAGCTCCGAAGAAATACCATTCCCAGCTTGTAGGTGTGCCTGATGAAAGATCATAAAAGTGTATGGGTTGTCCTTCACAAAACTCAGTATAATCGGAAGTAAAATCTGCAACCGGTTTGTAAGGATCCAGGACTCTGACCGTAGCATAACGCTTATGGACGGGGGTATTGTTGGGGCCTCTTGCCGTAAATGTTGCAATATAATCCCCCGGAGGAACATCGATGCTTGCCGTGATAAATATTTCCAGGGTTCCGGGAAGGATGCTGATTACATTGCCGTATGGATATAACACAGTAAAATATCCCGATGGCGGAGATTCCACAGTCGCTTCACAAATCACATCATTATCATATGCTTTTACACCCGGGATTTCAATGGTAAAGATGGCAGCACCGCTGATGGTATCCAGTTCCGGGGAAAGTTTCATGGCAAAGTCAGGATAATACGCGGTAAAGCTAGCAAAATCACCGTAGCGGAAGTCGGCCCAGCTCAGCATAGCAATATCGCCGTTAGAGACTACTCCATTATAATCACCCTGATATCGGGGAGTTCCTCCTCCCGGACAGGTGATACAATCAATGGGCATCTTTTCATTTGAAACCGCAACATTGGGGGCAAAGCTTTCTCCTCCATCATCAGAAAAAGTAGCATAGATCAATGCACTGTCTGACGTTGGAGTATTCCGGGTATCCATCCAGTGTATGTATAACCTTCCCGTTTCATTATCGCACCAGGAAATGGGATGGTACTGGGAATGAAGATTGGAGGGAAAATCATCGTTTATCGTAAAGGCTTCTGACCAGGTAGCGCCGTCATTGTCGGAATAATGCAGGAAGATATCGGGTTTGTTCCCGTTACCTGCCGGGAAATTCGAAGCATAAACCAAATATAGCCGGCCACGGTAAGGGCCATGGCTGTTATCAGCGGCAATAAACGGGTAGGGCCTCGTTCTCATGTTATTGACCGAATGACGGCCATTTACTGCCGTGCCAACATATCCTGCAAATCTTTGCTCCGACTGGTATTCAAAGCTTAATCCGCCGTTTTTGGAGCTGTAAAAAGTATATAAAGAGGAAAACGGATCTCCTGAATTGGTGACTACATGAACGGTTCCTCCATCTATCTCATCATTGGGACCAACACAAACCATCATGCCCGGGAGCGTTTGTGTGTCAAAAGTCCAGGTGTTTGTGAAAGACACCCCATCGTTGATACTTCTGGTAAAATTACCCCCGTTGGAGGCGGTCATGGTTGTATAAATGAAGTTGCTGTATGGTCCGCTGGTTTGATCGCATGCCATCCAGTTTTTATCTATCCCGGTAATGGCTGTAACCGGGGAAGACCAGCTCGCCCCGTTGTCGATCGACTTAATCACCACACAACCTTGAATGGTGGGAGAACCATACATGTTTTCATAATACAGATTGCCCTGATTATCGTAACAACAAATGACGTCTCCCCTTACCGTATAACCTCCCCAGGCAGGACTGCTTATTTGCCAGTCGTGACCATTATCGGTATAGTGTGGATTGTCAATATTGAATACCGTGAAATATCGCTGAGGATTATTAGGATCTTCTGTGATCGAACTCTCGGCAAAATCCGTACCCAGATAAAAATTATCATAGCCGTCAATAGTTATCACCATGGATTCACGCGATTCCTCAATTATCTTACCTGGAAGAAAAGGGTAGGGGATCTGGTCAAGATTGGGGTTGTCCTGGGAAATACCATTAATACTCAGGATGAAGAGGAGAAGGATACAGAATAGTCTGGCAGTCTTGATGATCATTCGTGGTTTATTATTTCCTTAGCACAAAGTTAACCCAAATCCAGGGAAATCTTACATACGGAAATTCAGAACCAAAGAAATCAGAATATACAGGAGTATAGTTAAAGCTATTCCGGTATATCCGAGAAAAATTACCAGGAACATTGCTCCAAGCAAAAGAATTATTATCTCAGGTGCTTTAAACCACTGACGGATGCTTTTTTTCAGGGAGATCATTTTTATGGGTATCACCATCAATATTGATATGGCGATAATAAAACCAATAAGAAACCAGGAATTAAACATTACCTGCCCGAAAGTACCCCCGGCTTCGTGCCCTTTTAGCATAAGGGTTAGTGAGGCCATTAAAATTGCTGTTGCCGGGGTTGGCAGCCCGCTAAATGTTTTGTTTTCCTTTCTGAGGGTAAAAACGGTTAGCCTTATTCCTGCAAACAAGGCCAATAGCATGGAAATGAAAGGAACCATGTTCAGATCACCAAAATTCAATACCGGTAGCGGGTTTGAATCCTGAAGTAACAGATACATCAACACAGAAGGCGCCATACCAAATGAAACGATATCAGCCAGTGAATCAAACTGATGGCCGAATTCCGAATATGCATTCAGCAAGCGGGCAAGGAACCCATCAAGGAAATCCAAAAAGGCCGCGATCAGTATTAACCAGGAAGCAAGGACCACATCCTGGAAAGCAACAGCAACAGCAATACTGCCGGTCAATAGATTCAATCCTGTAACAATATTGGGTATATGCCTTTTCACACTTCCAAAAGTAGCAAAAACATCATCCTACCTCACTGATCTTCTGAAGTTTTTCAGGATCAAGGATCTCAAGGGTTTTACATGAAACGGAAATGAGTTTTTCGTCTTTGAAGTCTTTCATGATCCGGATAACACTTTCCGTGGAAAGACCGGTCAGTTCTCCCAGATCTTGCCTTGATAAAGGAAGTTCAAAGGAATTGCTTTTAAAAATCCGGTAGGAAAGACATAAAAGGATGTCGGCCATACGGCCATGCGATTGTTTTCGTGTAAGGCAGAAAAAACGGCCATAAGCCTGGGCTGAATTTTCATTGAGGATCTGTATGATCCGTGATGCAAAACGGGCATTGCTGTTAAGTACCTGTTTGAATGTTTGAATATCGATTAACCTTGCACGTGTATCCACATATGTGCTCACAGAATATAAATATGTGTTATTCCCGTTGTAAAAGGTTTGTAGGCCAACAAAGTAATTTTCAGGCGTTATGGTAAGGATGAGATTTTTTGGGTTACCTTCAATATATACCTTTACCAGCCCTTTTTCTATGAAAATTACATTGGAAGCAAAGGTCCCCTGCTTGCAAATGGTCTCACCTTTTTTATAATCTATAATAACTGTATTCTTATCCAGGAGTTCCTTTTCATTCTCCGAGAGCATATCATAACTTACAGCATCGTAGTATTCAAGTTTGCAGGAATCTAAGTAGTTGATGGCCATGTATTATATTGATGTGTTATCTATGTGAAAACCAACATACAAAGGTAAGTTTTTTTTATGATCTGGATCAGTTTTTTTATGATCTAATTCATTTTTTTTTCTGTTTAATATGAATTTTCAGTCTTTATAAGTGAATGAATTACAAGATACTTTTGACTTGTGAAAGAAATAACAACTTATCTAACTAAAAACTGTAACATGAAAAAGTTAATTAAATTATTGTTCGTTTTCATGCTTGTTCCGGCTCTTACTTTTGTAAGCTGTAATAAGAGTGATGATGATGACAATGGTGGCAGTCAGCCTCAGGTAAATGCATATGAAGTTCTGAAGACCTACCTTGTTCAGAATAATATGGACCTGGATGACATTACAGCCGCAAATGGTGGTTTTGTTATTACGGCTGATGCTATTAATGCCAAGGGTACCGGAGATTATTTTATCGTTGACATCCGTCAGGAGGCTGATTTCAATACTGCACATATTGATGGCGCTGTAAGATCTACTTTGGGTGAGATACTTACAACGGTTCAGGGAGCTACCAAGCCGATTGTTGTGGTATGTTATACAGGACAAACAGCTTGTCACGCTGTTGTTGCCCTTCGCCTGAGCGGTCATATGGATGCCAAAGCTCTTAAGTGGGGTATGGCAGGATGGAACAGCCAGTTCTCAGCTGCCTGGGAAACGAAAACTGGTGACATTGCCCTGACAAACCCGAACTGGGTTGCCGCTCCCGGAAGCATCACTCCAAGTGCTGATTTTTCCGCTCCTACCTTCACCAGCTTGTATACTACCGGTCCTGAAATCCTTACAGAAAGGGTTAATTATATGCTGAGCCAGGGATTTAAAACTGTTGCTAATACTGATGTCCTGGGAACTCCTTCGAATTATTTCATAAATAATTACTGGAAAACTACAGATGTTGAAACCTACGGAAACATCACCGGTGCTTACCGTATTCTTCCCCTTACCCTGGAGAACAACGAATTCAAGCACCTTGATGCAAGCAAAACCGTTGTAACGTATTGCTGGACAGGACAGACATCATCCATTGTTACTGCATACCTGACAATTATGGGATATGATGCGAAGAGTCTGACTTTTGGAACCAATGGCATGATTTATTCGAATCTCGCCGATGGTCCGACCAAGTGGCACATGCCAGGTACCGACTATCCGGTAGTACCGTAACTAAATTATAGATATGCAAGGGGGGGATTTTCCCCCTTTTGCCTTTTGATAACATGTATAACTCCGAAGAAATATAGTTATGATGAAAAAAGTAATGATTCTTGTTTTTGCAACTCTGTTTTTAATTCCATTTACCGGCCGGACACAGGGTTGTATGGAATCGTCGTCGGATGATGGCGTTTCCGTAATCGGGTATTTGCAACCCCAGTTTAATTATGATTTCAATGGCTATGATAAAAATACAGCCCACATTGAAGATTACAGCAGCTTTTATTTTAAACGCGCCAGGCTGGGTGTAACCGGCAATATTCCTTATGATTTCTCTTACTATGCAATGGTAGAATTCAGTCCTTTCCTGTTTTCACAGGGGGATGATAAAACCAACGTAGGAAATGGACCTTACCTGCTCGACGCCTTTATTACATATAAACGTCTTGGACCCTGGATGAACATTACCCTGGGGCAGTTTAAGGCTCCTTTTGGTCTGGAACTTACTACTCCCTGCCAGTCGCTCCATACAATTAACCGCTCTCTTGTGGTCCGCGAACTGGCAATTCCTTTCCGCGATCTGGGAATAATGCTGTGGGGTGGTACCGATTCACTTTCTATTTTCGGATTGAAAAACCACAATATCATTAGCTATCAGATTGCTTTTACAAACGGTGTTGGACTGAACCGCTGGGATGATAATGCCAGTAAAGACTTCATCGGCCGGCTTGTACTTTCACCCTGGAAGTTTATCAGCCTCGGTGGTAGCTATAAATATGGAGTGCATGCTGTAAGAGATCCCAATACTAACAAAATAATTAAGAAATATGGTCAGAAAATTACCCGTATCGGATTTGATGCCGAACTTTCTTTGGGTGATTTTCTCCTGCAGGGTGAATACATCTGGGGATATGATGATGGATATACTTCCTCCGGTGGTGGCGGTGGTTGCGGATCAACCGGGGGTGCCCTGGTTCCTGGAAATAATGAAAAATACGGATATTATGCACAGGCAATGTACATGACCCCATGGCGGATCCAACCTGTCGTGAAATATGAAAACTATGAACCTAATGTAGATGTCAACGAGGATAATATAACAACCTATACCTTCGGCCTGAATTATTTCTTTAACGACTGGACCCGCCTGCAGATCAATTATCTGATCAATGACTATCAGGCTAAGCAAGCACAGGACTATTACCTGAATCAACTTATGGTACAGGTACAGGTTAAGTTTTAATCATTAAATTAATATTATATCATGAAGACTTTTCAGAAAGTAATCTTATTTTCGGCAATAGCATTGATTAGTGTGATAAAAGTACAAGCTGCCGATCTTATTTCAGCCAAAGCTTTTGGTGAAGCCTTGAAATCCAACAAGAACCTCGTGGTGATTGATGTGAACACTGCGGAAAACTACGCCAAAGTTCACGTTCAGGGTGCTGTCAACATACCTCACCAGGACTTATATAAACCCGGTGATGTTAAAGGATTGATCAAGAGCCCCGAAGATCTGGCAAAAATCTTTGGAAGCAATGGCGTTAGCGCCGATAAATCTATTGTTATTTACGATGACGGCTCAAACAAATATTCCAGCAGGGTTTATTGGATACTTAAGTATTTGGGTGCCAGTGATGTGAAAATCCTTCACAAAGACATGGATCAATGGAAGGTTGCCAGGATACCCGTTACCCGTGCAGCTACCAAACCTGCTGCTGTTACTTTTACCCCAAAGGTTAATAGTGCAATTTATGTTTCCATGGCAGATGTGAAAGCAAAACAAAAAAATTCCGGAACCATTATTATCGACGCCAGAAGCATTGAGCAATTCAAAGGCGTGGATGAAAAAGGCGAAAGCAAGGGACATATCGAAGGTGCTGTTAATATTCCCTATACTGATTTGTTAACGGATAAGGGAGCCTATAAATCAGCTGAGCAAATTAAACAAATTGTTTCTTCCAAGGGAGTAGCAAAAGACAAGGAAATAATAGTTTACTGCAATACAGGAATATGGGCTGCCGTGGTTTACACAGCACTGAACTCTGTCTTGGAATACCCCAACGTAAAGGTTTATGATGGATCCTATGTTGAATGGGTAGCCGGGAATAACCCAATAACCAAAAATTAGTTTCGAAAACTTGTTGCTTTTTCATAACTGTATAGTTTAATTGACAAAAGTCCCCTGGTGAGGGGACTTTTTTTATTTTTACCTCAAAATTGTGGCTTTGCAATCAGAAAGTTTAACCGGTATCATCCTGGCTGGTGGCCAGAGTTCCAGAATGAAAAGAGATAAAGGACTTGTTCCGTTGCTGGGGAAGCCATTGATTGAATATGTGGCAGGGCACCTGGAGCAGCTTTGCCACAAAATCCTGATAAGCTCAAATTCACAGGTTTATGATTATCTGGGCTATACTGTTGTTCCGGACGAATTTCCAGGATTTGGTCCTGCAGCCGGTATCTATTCCTGTCTGAAACGTTCAGCGGATGATTATAATCTGGTTGTTTCCTGTGATACACCTTTTTTTGATCTCCCTGCGATGCATTGCCTGCTTGAAAGGAGAATGGAGGCCATGGTAGTCGTTCCCTGGTATGGCGGAGAAAAGTACGAACCCTTATGCGCTGTTTACAACAGGAAAATGAGCCAGGTAATCAAAGATTTTATGGATTTGCATATTTTTAAACTTCCTGTCATTTTCCGTGATATCCCAATGGTTAAGCTCTCCGTTATGGATAATCCAGGATGTTTTCAGGAGCATGCCTTTGTTAATATCAATACCATTGATGAGGTAAAGGATCTGGAAAAAAGAATAAAGGAAGGATTAATTCATTTCACACCCTAAACGAAAGATTAAAAAAATGGTTTTGCCCAGCTATCCAAATATGCTTATCATTGCCGGAAACGGAAGGAATTCAGGAAAAACGACCTTCATTTCAAGGATTATCACCCGGATTAGCAATGTCTTCCCCGTAACTGCGATTAAAATCACACCTCATTTTCATGACATGAATGAATATGAATTTAGGAATAATCGTTCTTTTGTCATAGAGCACGAGATGAATCCCTTTGGTGATAAAGACAGTTCGAGGATGTTGTCCGCAGGTGCCAGGGAAGTTTTTTTTCTGAGGTCTTCCGACACATTCCTGCCTGAAGCTTTTACTCACCTTCATGATTGTTTGAATCCTGAACATCTTTGGGTTTGCGAATCCGGTGGTTTGCGTCACTTTGTCGTTCCCGGCTTATTCCTGATCATAAGAAGAAAGGATGATGCCCCTTGGAAAGAAAGTGTCAAACCCCTTCTGAACATAGCAGACCAAATCGTTTATTTCAACGGCCATGATTTTGATTTAGACATAAATAACATCATTCCCACCCCAAACTCCTGGCACATAACCCCCCGTCATCCCGGCGTAAGCCCCGTCATCCCGGCGTAAGCCGGGACATCCCGGCGTAAGCCCCGTCATCCCGGCGCAAGCCGGGACATCCCGGCGCAAGCCCCGTCATCCCGGCGCAAGCCCCGTCATCCCGGCGTAAGCCGGGACATCACGGCGTAAGCCGGGACATCCCGGCGTAAGCCGGGACATCACGGCACCACACATCCCTTCCCCAACCGTTTCATCGTTCCATCAAAGTCCTCCAGCGCTTCTTTCATAACCTGGCTTGAAGGCGCATGGCAATGCAAACATGAACCTGCCAGAAGCAACCTTTTTTGCTCTGCGAGGCTAAAAGGGCGGTGATGATACCTTGTTGCACTTTGCCCTTTCCTCTCTTCCAGGAATCCAGTCCAGGCATCTTCGGGTAATCCGTCGTAAGGATTGTCGGCGTAAGAAGGTGTGAAATTCCACTTTCCATGGTTATCTTCAATAATATATTCCAGGACTCCGCTTCCAAAGCCCAGTACCAAAGGATCCAGATGGCAGCCTTTACAATCCCTGCCTACGGCCTGAGTTGTATGGGCCTCAGTTGGGGCAAAAAGTCTGTGAAAAATATTTTCTGTAAACCTGCCATCATTTTCCATGGGTTTAATGCTCAATATCATTCCCGGAGTGAAGCATACGATTTCTTCACGGTTTGGATCAATATTTCCTGAAGAAGCTCCTGTTTCACGGACACCCAATATGGGAGGTCCTGCAGTAAACTTTGCAACATACTCCACCCATGTGCCAGTGATGGGTGTATTCTCCAGAAGGTCATAACCATCAGCGAAACGATCATATTCATTATGGCACCCAATGCATTGAGGTACCCAGGCGGTATGGCAACTGCTACAGGAAAGTCTTTGATGGCCTTTCCCTTCTTTACAGACCTGGGCAGGTGGGCTGAGGGGTAAGATATTTCCAGAGTTCTTCAGAATAAGGTAAGAATTTCCATCTGCATCTATCCTTGTATTTACCATCGGATAGCCACTCTTCGAAAGAAGCATGGTCCAGGAACCGGATTCCCACCCTCTGAGTTGCATAATCTTCTGACTTTCTGCATCAATATTTGCAACAACCCTTGGTGCTCCGGAATAATGACAATCCTCACAGGCAACTTTTAACTGTTCTTCCTTGTGCAGGTAGAAAGTGCCATCTCCCATAAGTTCATACGAAATATGGCAATCGATACACTCCAGCCCTGCTTTGTGATGGATGTCTTCTGAAATGAATTTTAATACTCTGTTGTCTTCCAAGGTTTTGTACCAGATGACATCTCCCCCCCCGGAGATGTCATCTGCCTGAAGCAAGGTTTCCTGCCACCCCTCATAATTCAATGATATCCTTCCAGACCTTGAATGACAACCGAAACAGTGTTGGCCTGTCACATGGATATCCAATGAAGGGTGGTTTTTCATCAGGAAAGTATCCTTCTTGCTGGTTGAGTTATAAGCAAAAAGCTCCTGAAGGGCAGTATGGCTATAATTCAAATGGCAGGCGTTGCATCCTCCTCCACGGCTGATTTGTGTTTGAGGACCAATTTCTGTTTTTTCATTTCCAAGGTGACAATGTGCACATAAGTTCCTTAAATGCATGTCGGCAGGGGAGTGTCCTATGTCTGTTATTCGGCAGGAATCCGAAAGGCTGGATGACTCACCGAAAACATAACGATCTATACTGACCATCCCGCTCAGGGTGGTCATTATGTTGTTATTCATGCGCTCCGTTATGTCGGGATGGCAGTCGGCTGTGCCACAGGTTTGCCTGGATTGTGCCAGGTTACCCGGAATCAGAACCATGGAACGGTGTGCCTCCTGTTTATCAGGAGTGAAGGGATTGCCCAGGTGGCAGGAAGAACAACCTATCGCTGAAGGATCATGAGAAGGAGAAAAACCCGATACTGGCATGTGGCATAATAAGCATCCTTCCTGTTTACCGGGTTGAACGGCCTCGGGAAAATAATCCGCCGGTATGATCACCACCGGCTGAAAAGGGAAATAGGCCTGCTTTACATCCCATGTCCACGACCAGTTGGGCCCCCTGAAAAAATATCCGCTAATCGTTAGCAGAATATAGAAGCCAAACAATCCTAATAATGCATGCTTCATTTTCCAGGAAGTATTTTTCCTGAAGCGGGGTAGAAAAAGCAAGACAAAAAACAGAAATAACAAGGCTGTCATTACAATCCAGGGATGGGCAGTTAAGTGCAGTATTTCCTGTAAACCAAGGAAGTACCAGGGGCCTTTTACGATATTTCCTGAATGGGTTTGCAAAGGTGCATGAAAAAGAAAGGAGAAAATGATCAATACACCGGAAACGGCAAGAAATTCGGGCACTTTACTCCAAATTGTCCTGGCGTGTTCAAAGGTTATGATAAATATAAATATTGTTGCAGTAGCGATGTGATGGACATAAACAAGCTGGAATGAATCTTCGCGGCCCAGCAGAGCAAAGGCAACCCATCGACCGCCAGGTATAGTTTCAAAGAGTGACCGGAATATCATGGCTGCCTGCCTGCTGTCCTGGTCTCCTTTTAAAATAAAACCCGAAAGCATGACAAAAAATATGAAAAATACCGAAACACAAAGTCTGAACCAAACCCCGGTCTTTACCCTGTATTCTGTTGAGCGATATAAATGATCCCAAAAATGTAGAATGGTAAAGATGAGAAAAAACTGAGCGCTCCAGTAATGAAGATTGCGGAAAAATACGGCTGCCGGATTGGTAAGGAGCATTTGCCGGATGGATTCGAATGGTTTTACAACATCGTATGGAATGGCCAGGATGATACCGGATACTGTACAGATAAGCAGGGAAGCAATTGCAGTAGTTCCGTAAGTACCGGGCAATAACCCCTTTTCTATTTTGCTGAGGAAACTCAAGGTTTTTCCGGATTAATTGTTTGATTTCACTATCAAAACTCCTTCAATTTCATCCAAATCGTGCGAGAAATTTTGAAGGGGTTTGGTTGCTGGTCCTTTTATTACTTCTCCGTCTGTCGTGTAAACAGATCCATGGCAGGGACAAATCAGTTTGCCATCATGGAATTCAGATATTTTACAGCCCAGATGGGTGCATCGGGATGATAAAACGCGTATTTCGTCCCCTTTTTTCCTGATTATTATTTCATTATGGAAACTGATCCCTTCCGTAATGGAACCGAGGGGTATTTTGATTGTTTCATAGCTTTCCTGCCGCAGTTTGACTTTAATGACTGAATACCAGGCATAGAAAAAAGGTAAAACCATGATTAAACCCAGACTTTTCAGAAATGCCCTCCGGTCTTTTTTTTCTACCCTATTCATGGATGTTTACTAAAAAATAATAGCCAGAATTTTCTTAAATCTTTATTTATCCTCTACAATCTCAGATCCTGCTGTTCAATTTAAGTTGAACCACAAAGTAAGGATTTTTTTCAGGGAAATAATTGCATATCGTTTTTTCTCTTAAAACTTTTTACTAAATTTATACTTTCTGAAGAAGTTATTTATAAAAGAGCAAATGGTATTTTTTACGGAGGGGTCAGGAATTGGTAATTTTATGACATAGTACAGTTTTTTACCTGAGAAAGCTCAAGTATAAATAAATTATGATGTGTTATTAAAAGATACTTTTGTAAATATCAATAAAAACTCACCTACCTGAATATTTATGAGTACAAGAAGGGGTTTCATCAAGATCTCAGCCATGGGGACAGCAGGGGTGGCATTGGCCGGGAGTGCTATTGGCGTTTTAAACAAATCCGGTCTTTTTGCTGCTGAGGAAGGAACCCAGGCCTCTCTGAAGGCAGTCCACCGTTATCCTACCTATTGCGAGGTTTGTTTCTGGAAATGTGCAGGGTGGACATATACAGATGAGCAGGGCCGCATACAGAAGATCATTGGTAACGAAAACGATCCTTTGTGTAACGGTCGTTTATGTCCGCGCGGTACAGGCGGGATAGGGATGTATTACGATCCTGACAGGCTAAAGAAGCCTTTAATAAGGGTTAACCGGAATGGTAGCCAGGAATTTGTGGAAGCGACCTGGGAAGAAGCACTGGACCTTGTTGCCCGGAAAATGAAAGAAATAGCCGAAAAGTACGGCCCTGAAAGCATGGCATTGTTCAATCACGGATCAGCCGGGCACCATATGGGGCACTTGCTTAAAGCTTATGGCAGTTCAAACATTACCGCCCCATCCTATGCCCAATGTCGTGGACCACGTGAGGTAGGATTTGAAGCTACTTTCGGTTCCAGCGTTGGTTCTCCCGAGCCTACCGATATCCGAAATACCAAATGCCTGGTATTGATAGGATCACATATCGGAGAAAATATGCATAACGGGCAGGTTCAGGAAATGTCGGATGCCATTGATAATGGTGCCACCATCATTACCGTTGATCCCCGCTTCTCTACAGCAGCCAGCAAATCGAAATACTGGATACCCATCAAGCCCGCTACTGACATGGCCCTGCTGATGGCATGGATTCACGTCCTTATATATGAAGACCTTTATAATAAAGATTATATTTCACGATATGCTTTTGGTTTTGATCAGCTAAAAGAACATGTTAAGCAAATGACCCCGGAATGGGCTTATGGAATCACAACCATCGAACCGGATATAATCCGGAGAACAGCCTGGGAAATGGCAAAGGCATCACCGGCAGTGATCGTCCATCCGGGACGACATGTGACCTGGTATGGTGATGACACCCAAAGATCCAGGGCGATTGCTATTCTCAATGCTCTCCTGGGTTCATGGGGGCAAAGGGGTGGTTTTTATTTCAAAGAAAGCCCCTCGGTCCCGGATTATCCACATCCACCTTTCCCAAAGCCCAAATGGTCGTGGAAAAACATACAAGGCGATCAGTACAAGTTCGCCAGGCTTTCAGTGTCCAATGCATTGATTGATGCTTCGGTACCCGGTTATATGGGCGAACATAAAATCCATGGATGGCTGGTGGCAGGAACCAATCTTCCTCTTACCCTTCCTGGAATGCCTGTATTATTCGAGGCTTTCAATAACCTTGATTTCATCGCTGTAGTTGATACCATGCCCATGGAAATAACAGGGTTTGCAGATGTTGTTCTTCCGGAATGCACCTATCTTGAGAGATATGATGAACTAAGAGATGCTCCGGCCAGGGAACCTTATATCGCACTCAGAATGCCTGCCGCTGAGCCAATGTATGAAACCAAACCGGCCTGGTGGATTGCCCGTGAAATCGGCATTCGCCTTGGTCTTGGCGATTATTTTAATTATGAAAATTATTCGGAAGTACTCGATTGGCAGCTGCGTCAGATCGGAAGCTCCCTGGAGGAGATGCAACAAATTGGCATCAAAAAAATGGATAGAACCAGTGGACCATTGTATATTACTCCTGGGGAAGACCTGACTTTTAATACCAATACCGGTAAGATAGAGTTGTATGCCACTGATTTTGCTGCAGAGGGATTTGATCCGATGCCGGTCTATACCGAACATGAACAACCACAGCAAGGCTACTACCGCCTGATTTATGGCCGGACACCTCCTCATACATTCAGCCGTACGGCAAATAATCCTAACCTTACCGACCTGCAGGATGAGAATTATCTCTGGGTCAACCCAAAGGTTGCCAGGCTTTGGGACCTTAATACCGGTGATAAAGTCTGGTTGCAAAACCAGGACGGAGTAGTCTCCGAATTCCCAATAAAGGTAAGGGTGACGGAAAGAATCCGCTGGGATTCTATCTATATGGTCCACGGATTCGGACATTCCGATAAAAAACTTACCCGGGCCTATGGCAAGGGTGTGAACGATTCAGGACTTATAACAAATATTAAGATCGACCCGCTGATGGGAGGGACTGGAATGAGAAGCAATTTTGTTACTTTCCTTACTGAAGATCCCGGAAAGGAGGCTAAGTTATGAGATATGCAATGGCTATTGATACACGCAAATGTGTAGGCTGTTCCGACTGTGTGGTTGCCTGCCAGACAGAGAACAATGTACCTATAGGTTATTGCCGCGACTGGATCACTGAAACTGTCGACGGGTCATACCCCAATGTGGAACTGGAGCTTCGCTCGGAGCGCTGTAACCATTGCGATAATGCACCCTGCGTGCGTTGTTGCCCAACAGGTGCCAGTCATATTGTGGAAGGAGGAATTGTTCTTGTTACCCCCAATAAATGCATTGGTTGCGGTGCATGCATCGAATCTTGTCCCTATGATGCCCGTTACTCTCATCCCGATGGATATGTCGACAAATGTACTTTTTGCGAGCACCTGGTGAAAAGGGGACAGCAGCCTGCATGTGTAGCCGTTTGTCCAACTAAATGTATGTATTTCGGTGACCTTGAAGATCCCGATAGCGATGTCTCCAGAGCATTGAAAAACAGAAAATTCAAAGCTCTGGCTCCGGAAGCCGGTACCGCTCCACAGATATTCTATTTGATGTAAAATTTCATAATCTTTAATATATGAATGAAGAGCTTATCATCAGCGGAAGAATGAACCCGGGAATTGATCCCTATCTTTCCCTTTGGCATTGGCCTATTCCGGTTTACTTATTCCTTGGAGGGCTTGCCGCAGGAATTATGTTTTTTGCCGCATTATATACTATCCTCGATAAGGAAAAGGAAATGCCTTCGGCCGTAAAATGGTCTACATTCCTTGTCCCGGCTATTCTTTCTGTCGGCCTTATGGCTCTGTTTTATGATCTTAAACATCAATTGTACTTCTGGCAACTATATACAACCATAAGGTTTGAATCACCTATGTCTTGGGGCGCCTGGGTACTGATGCTCATTACTCCCCTTTCATTCCTGTGGGCCGGAAGCTATATCCAGGATGCCATCCCTTCCTGGAAATGGAAGTTGAAAATAGTACAGGATATTCTCGATTGGACAGCCAGAAACCGTAAAAATCTCTCGTATTTTATTCTGTCTCTTTCCGTTATTCTCGGGATTTATACAGGAATACTCCTCTCGGCTTTCAATGCGAGACCTCTGTGGAATACGTCAATACTCGGTCCCCTGTTCCTCGTCTCCGGTTTGTCAACAGGGGCAGCAACTATTATGTGGATATCCAGAAGCCACCTGGAAAGAAGAATTATGAGCAGAATCGACCTGATGCTGATACTCCTGGAACTGTTCCTGATTACTCATATGATTATGGGTTTTCTCGCCGGTTCACAGGTACAGATCGAGGCCGCTCAACTATTCCTGGGAGGACAGTTTACCGTTTCTTTCTGGGTGTTTGTGGTTATCCTCGGACTGGTCTTTCCAGCTATCCTGGAGGTGTTGGAATTAACCGGTTTTAAAGTGCCTGTAGCTGTACCTTCCGCACTTATTATTTTCGGCGGACTCGTTTTCCGCTTTATAATGGTCGAGGCAGGGCAGATAACGAGGTACCTTTATTAGGGTTATGGGTTATGGGTTATGAGTTATGAATTATGAGTTATGAATTATGAGTTATGAGTTATGAATTATGAGGTATGGGTTATGAGATTAGTATGGTTTTTTTTACAAGTTTTCATTCTAATCCCTAACCCCTAATCCCTAATCCCTAACTCCCAGTAATATAACAATATAAGAAAACAACAATAAATATAAAATTATGAAACCCAAAAACTACATCAACCCCTATCTCGGAGGAATTTTGCTGGGGATCATTCTTCTGCTGACTTTTTATATTACAGGCAGGGGACTGGGTGCCAGTGGTGCTGTTAAAAGCACAGTGGTAGCTGTAGTAAATTCTGTCTCCAGCCAGCATGCCCAAAACTCGGCTTATTACAGTAGTTTTATAAGCGATGATAAGCATCCTATGAGTACATGGCTGGTTTTTGAGGTGCTGGGAGTACTTGCCGGGGCTTTTCTGAGCGGAGCACTTGCCGGTCGCCTTACATTTAAAGTAGAGCATTCGCCCAAAATCACTTCCCGAACCCGCCTCATCATGGCCACTCTGGGAGGATTGATGTTCGGGATAGGATCACAACTCGGAAGAGGTTGTACTAGCGGAGCCGCCCTTAGCGGAATGGTAAATCTTTCCCTGGCTGGATTCATCACTATGCTTGCTATCTTCGGTTCAGGCTATTTATATGCATATTTTTTCAGGAAGTTCTGGATTTAATAATTTGATAATATGGGACCACTTATTCCTCAAGGTATTATTGGAGCACAATGGGATCTGGTTATTGCCGTCCTGATCGGAATGGCCTTTGGTTTTGTGTTGGAATCATCCGGATTTTCATCTTCCAGGAAACTGGCAGGTGTGTTTTATGGGTATGATTTTACAGTGCTTCGTGTGTTTTTTACTGCCGCTATCACAGCTATCATTGGTTTGGTCTATTTTAGCTATGCAGGATGGATCGATTTATCTATGATTTTTGTTAATCCTACCTTCGTGGCCTCCGCCATTATCGGGGGAGCTGTGATGGGACTTGGCTTCATTATGGGAGGCTATTGCCCGGGTACCAGCTTCTGTGGTGCTGCCATTGGTAAAATAGATGCCATGTTCTTTACTATTGGGATGTTTATCGGAATATTTATTTTTTCCGAAGGCTTTTCCTGGCTCAATGTTCTTTATGAAAGCGGTTCCCTTGGACCCGCCTTGATATATGAAACTATTGGAATATCCCGCAGCCTGTTTGTACTCCTATTGGTAATCATCGCTTTGGTTGCGTTTTTTCTGACAGCCAGAATACAGAAACGGGTTAAAAAAGTCGAATATTAAAATCAATATGATGAAAAGAATTTATTTGATATTGATGGTTCTTGCTATTCTCTTGAGTGCCGGTATGTTTTTATTCGAAGAACCGGATAACGCAAGTGAAATAAGCCCTGAAAACCTATTGCTGGCCTTTAGTGATGATTCGCACTACTGGTCAACAGACCTGGTTGCTGATAAAATTATCAAACAGGATCCGGCACTATTGTTGATTGATGTAAGAAATCCTGATGAGTATCTTGATTTTAGCCTTCCCGGAGCACTCAATATTCCCCTGGAAAATATTCTCGATCCCGAATGGGAAGATTACTTTTCTGCAGAAGATTACGATATTGTATTCTTTTCAAACGATGAAATATATGCCGACCAGGCCTGGATATTGCTTCAAAGGCAAGACTTTAAAAATCTCCGTGTGATGAAAGGCGGACTTAACCATTGGGCAGTTACGATACTCCAACCCCCAATACCGAAACAAAGCGATCCGGAAGAAGCGTTTGCACTGTATTCTTTCAGAATGGCTGCACGACAATACTTCGGTGGAGGAAGTATAGATGCGGCTCCTGCCAGCCAACCTGAAAAGATTGAAATTACACGAAAAAAGAAAAGTACAGCCGCCGAAGGCGGTTGCTGATCCCAAACAATTTATACCATGGATGGAAAAAATAAAATATTGATCATCGTTGCGGCCTTTATCCTGCTGATCATTCTTGGAATCCTTTCGGTAAGGAAACCAGATATTGGTTATCAGTTGACACCCCGTGAAGCCCTCGATAATGCCCTATCGTTAGTAGACGAAGTATTTCCTGAAGATATTGTTTATGCCCTCGAAGATAGTGCCTCCGGTTATCAGCTTATCGATCTGCGGACTCCTTATGACTTTCTGCAAGGCCATATCAGGAAAGCAGTAAATATTCCCTCCAGTGTTCTTCTTCAGGAGGATAATCTGCTTTTCCTGCAAAAGCTGGATAAAGATTCAGTTACTATTGTCCTTTATGGTAATAACCAAAGTCAGGCTAATCTTCCCTGGATGCTTCTGAAGCAAATTGGAATAGAGAATGTGAAAGTTCTCCTCGGTGGTTATGATTATATTAAAGGGATTCTTATTGATCCTTATGCAGTTGAAGATCTTCCCAATTACCTGGTGGAAGAACCTGCCTTCGATTTTGCATCTTTGTTGGAGATCAATACCAGTGCTTCCGGAGAGAGCCCTGATAACCACCAACCTGAAATGATCATGCCGGTTAGAAAAAAGAAAAGTACCGCTGCTGAAGGGGGGTGCTGATATTTTTCTTAACCGCTTCGGCTGATCTTTTCAAGTAACTGCACATTCAATATACTGATCTTTCTTCCGTCGACACGGATGACCCCCGTTTCAGACATTTCTTTCAATGCTCTTGACACGCTCTCACGGGAAGAACCTATCAGCCCGGCAAGATCTGTCTTGCTCACAGGCAAATGGAAAACCCCTTTTCCTCCATACATTTGAGAAAAATAGGTTAACGCGTCGGCGAGACGTCCGTTTAAATGCTTTTGTAACTGATTTACAAACCGGTCGTAATAGGTAAGCTCATCCATGCTCAGATATTTAACAATTTCATAGGCAAATACCTGATTGCGACGGACTAAATGCATAAACGATTTTGAATCAATTAAGCAATACACTGACTCGTTAAGCGCCGATGCGGAATATCGATGTACCTTGTCGAACATGATGGCCTGGATTCCTATATAATATCCGGGTGTAACAATCTTTAAAATCTGATCCCGCCCGGCAGGCCCGCTCATATGGGTTTTTGCAAGCCCTGATTTTAAATAGGCAATGTGTGTCGATACCGTTCCCTGACGGATGATGCTTTCTCCCCTTCTTAAGGTGATTTCCATGCAGTTTTGACTCAGAAAATCAAGGTCTTTTCTCTTTAATGTGCCTACTGCATCCGACTTGATCTTACATTCACTGCAATGGTATTGTGTTTGATTCATTTATTTCTTTTTTATATGTGATGAAGATCACACTTTTATAGTAGTAAAAATATATAGGATTTCGTATATTTGGATTGAAATAAAAATATCTGTGCTATGAGACCCATGCTCGTAAATATTGCAATCCTGTTCGGATTTTTTGGTTTTATCAGTTATATACTTCTCATCCTTGCAGGTTTCTTTGGTTGTTGTGCCGGACTGTCATCAAAAGGCTATTTTATCATTGCCGGGCTTATTATGGCCGTAGCTGTGATCCTCTTTGCAATATGTGCATACAACAACTGCTGCAATATCAAAAAAGCTGAAAAGGAAAAAGAGAACAAATAAGCTACTTAAACCTTTTCCTGTTCTACCCGACTTACCCTCTTACGGTATTTCGTTATAATTTATGAATTATCCTTTAACCCGCCAATTCGTTTTCACGATGCTTGTATGCTCTTTTTGAGATTACTATGCTAATTTCATATAACAGCATCAGGGGTATACAAACCATGACCTGACTGAATATATCCGGTGGTGTAATAATGGCTGAAATGACCAGGAGAATAACAAGAGTATATTTCCTGTTCTTTTTCAGGAATCCTGGTGTTACAATCCCTGCTTTTGTCAGGAAGAATACCAGAATGGGTAACTCAAAAACAATCCCAACAGCAAAAGTGACAGATACAACCGTACTGATGTAGGAATTGAGGGCTATCTGATTGGCTACTGATTCACTTACCTGGTATGTCCCTAAAAAATTCAGGGTAAGAGGGACAATCAGAAAATAACTGAATAATACCCCCAGAAGGAATAAAAAGGAGCAAACCAAAACTGCCCCACCGGAGTGTTTTCTTTCCCTGGGTTTCAGAGCGGGTTTGATGAATGCCCAAACCTCACCCATCACATAGGGAAAGCCAAGTACAAGTCCTGCAACGATGCTCACGTACATGTGTGTCATGAATTGCCCCGACATTTTGATGTTGATGATTTCCAGATCGAGGTTTCCCAGACAAAGCGCCTGTACGTTCAGAATTTCAGATAATCGGCATAGCAAGCGATTGGTAATGAATCCTGAATCTTTTGGGGCAAGGATGATCTCATCAAATATGATGTTCCTGAAAATAAAGGCAACTATGGCAAGGGTCAGGATTACCGCTACTGAGCGGACTATATGCCAGCGCAATTCTTCCAGGTGCTCCCAGAATGACATTTCCTTTTCAGGATCCGGTTTATTTTTCTTCTTGTTGCTTATCACCTCCGGCATATCGACTCGTTTCAGGTATTGCAAAAATAGGGTTTTTACAAATGAAAATACCGGAGAAAACCTTCAGACTTTATGAATATATTGATTTTTAAGTATAAATTTGTTTTGGCTTGATCACTGAAATCACCTTTTGCTTGAGGAATAATATACAGTGAATTTTTAATGGGATTTACAAGAATAATACCTGCCATTTACACATACAGATATCTACTTCAGGATGTCAAACGGCAACGAAAATTTCTGCATGCTCATGTTGTACCTGTTATTAACAGGTATCGTCGTGATAATGATGGATCCCTTGATGAGGAAGACTTCAAAAAAATCCTGAATTATTATGGATTTGGAGTGCCTGCCATTGTTGGGGAGGCCATTTGCACCCTGAGGGGACGGCCCATGACGGAAAGGGAACGTTTATGCAGTACCTTCCAGGGTGCCTTGACGGGACTTTATGACGATTTCTTTGATAAAACCGGACTCAGCGATGAGCAGATCCTGGATATGATGAATCATCCTGACTCCTGGATACCTAAAACTGCACTTGAAAAACTCTTTATTGAATTCCTGAAAAATGTTTACCAAAACCTTGACTTACCCGAGTATTTCAATCATTATTTTCATAAAGTGTTTCTGGCTCAACAGAAAAGCTTGCTTCAGACCGATCCCGGAATTTCCTATGATGACATCCTGGAAATAACCTACGATAAAGGAGGTTATTCTTTGCTGTTTTACCGGAGTGCATTCACAATTCCTGCCACCGTGCCGGAGGAAAATGCACTGTTCCGCCTTGGTAGTCTGATGCAACTGGGAAACGATATTTTTGACGTTTGGAAAGACAGCCCGCAGGGCATCCGTACCCCAGTGACCGCTTCCGGGAAAATCAGTAGGTTAAGAAAGATTTTTATTAATAAACTTCAGGATGCAATGAATGCCTGTGATGAAGCCGGCTTTAAGGCTGAAAATCTGTTTCTTTTTCGCAGAAAATTCATCCTGGCCATCAGCCGTTGCTTTGTTTGCATGGATCAGCTGGAACGACTGGAACAAGGCACCGGAGGCGTTTTTAACCCGAAAGAGTATTCCCGTGAACAATTGGTCTGTGATATGGAAAGACCTCTGAATATCCTAAAAGCAATTGGCTATTTTCTGAAAAACAGGCACCCGTCCCCATAGCTTAAAAATCTGAAATCGTTATTTAATGCATACTCATATGCATCTTTCCATTCATTACCGATAAAAGCCGCAACCAGCATCAGCAACGTACTTTTGGGCATGTGAAAATTGGTGATCAGAATATCCGCTACCTGCACCCTGTATCCTGGAACAATAATAAGTTGAGTACTGGCTGAGATTTGTTCCGTTTTTTCCTTATTCATGTATTGTAATAATCCTGAATATGCTTCTATTCGGGAAGGAAGCAGTTTAGGTTTGTGTTGGTAGGGCTCCCACTGGTCGATGTGAAAATTATCAATTTTCCCTTCGCGCAGATACCTGAAGCCGAGCCAGTAAAGGCTTTCTATGGTTCTGAGAGTAGTGGTTCCAACGGCAATTACCGGTTTGTTGCCATGTTTTACCATGGTTTCCAGGAAATGCTTTTCTGCCTGTATCTTTTCCGAATGCATTTCATGTTCCGCAATGCTGGATGCACTTACCGGCTTGAAAGTTCCCGCACTTACATGAAGGGTAACCTTTGAGAATGTGATGTTTCGGGCTTCAAGCTTTTTGATGACCTCATTCGTTATATGAAGACCTGCGGTTGGTGCTGCCACTGATCCTTCATTTTTCGCAAAAACCGTCTGATAACGACTGTCATCCTGGTCTTCTGCTTCACGGTTCAGGTAGGGTGGGAGGGGGACCATCCCTGCACGCTGAAGTACTTCGCTGAATGTCAGTTCCTGATTATCCCAGGAAAATTCAATATGATAAGCCTCCCCCATTGATTGCATCTTCCTGGCAAAAAGATTCAGTTCCTTCCTGTTTGCAGGGTAGGATAATTTCAGTAATCCTGATTTCCACTTTTTTGCATTGCCAACCAGACACTTCCAGATGACAGGAGATGAAGCTGAAAACGCTTGTTGCATGTCCTCAGCAGGATGTATGGGCTCAAGACAGAAAATCTCTATTTTCGCTCCGGTTTCCTTATGAAATAACAACCGGGCATGTACAACACGGGTTTCGTTCAATACAACCAGCGAATCCGAAGGCAGAAAAGTATCAATGCTGCGGAAAAAAGTATGGCTGACCTGCCCATCCTGGTATACCAGTAGTTTTGATCCGTCTCTTTCGTGCAAGGGATATTTTGCAATCCTGTCTTCAGGAAGGTGGTAATTATATGTTTCCGGTGTTATCTGCTTAGGATCAAACATATTTTAACTTTCCAGAAATCCGGCAACTATCGCAAAAAATTCTTCAGGATCATCGGCGTGGACCCAATGAGTACCTTCCGGTATGGTTTGTATGGTTGCGTTGGGAAATTTTTCCTCAATGGCTTTGATGTCATCATCAATAATATAATCCGATTTGCCTCCTCTGATAAACAGTGCCGGACCTGTATAGCGCGTTGAATAGAAAACACCATCGTACATCGATTCCAGGTTTTCGTCCAAAGCTTTTAGGTTTAATCTCCAGTCAAGTTTGTTTCTTTCTCTCCAGTAAAGGTTTTTTATGATGAACTGCAGGATCCTTTCGGACTTGATCTGAGGTGCTAATTGATCCTCGACTTCCTTCCTGGTGCCCGCATTTTCAAGATCAGCCGATTGCATGGCTCTGATCAGGCTGCGATGGTAGTTCTGGGTCACATATGTGCGCAGGCTAACATCCACGATCACGACTTTACTCACCAATTCAGGATTCTCAAGCGCATAACGCATAACTACTTTTCCTCCCATGGAATGCCCCATCAGAATAGGATCCTGTATGCCATGTTCTTCAATGAATTCATGGAGGTCGTCGACCAAAGCATAATAATTGAAAGTATGATGATGCATGGATTTACCATGGTTACGCTGATCGGGAATGAAAACCTCAAAGCCTTTTCCGGCAATTCGTTTACCGAATGTCACCCAGTTGTCAGAAATGCCAAAGATACCGTGGAGTATGATCAGCGGTTTTCCCTGTCCGTATTTCCTGAAAAAAAGATTCATATTTTAAAATAATCAATAGGATGATAAATGAGGGTTGCATACCCCAGGTTTCAAGTTACAGGTTGCAGCCTGTAGCCTGCAACTTGTAACCTGCAGCATGTCATTTTCTTTTCTCATACCCTATTCATAATTCAGTTCCTTGAGATAAAGCTGAACCGCATTTTCCAGACCGAAATACAGAGCGTCACTTATCAGAGCATGTCCGATGGAGACTTCGAGCAATCCAGGAATGTTTTGGGCAAAAAACCGCAGGTTTTCCAGGTCGAGGTCGTGGCCTGCATTAAGGCCTATCCCTGTTTCCACTGCAACTTTTGCAGCTTCAACAAAAGGGGAGATGGCTTTATCGCGGTCATGGTGATATCCGGAGGCATAGCTTTCGGTATAGAGTTCGACTCTGTCGGTTCCGGTCTCCTTTGCATGCCGGATCATTTGTGGGTCAGGGTCGACAAAAATGGAGACGCGGATACCTTTACTATGAAATTCCTTGATGACTTCCTGAAGAAAGCTTTTATGTTTCAAGGTATCCCATCCATGATCGGAAGTTAATTGTCCGGGATCGTCGGGTACCAGGGTCACTTGGTGGGGAATTACTTCCATGACAAGGCGGATAAAATCGTTTGTAGGGTTACCCTCGATATTGAATTCTGTTTTAACCAGGGGTTTTAGCAGCCTTACATCATTGTACCGTATATGTCTTTCATCGGGGCGTGGGTGTACGGTAATACCCTGGGCACCGAAACGCTCAATGTCCCTGGCCGCCTTAAGAAGGTCGGGGACATTCCCTCCGCGTGCATTGCGAAGGGTGGCGATCTTGTTGATGTTAACGCTAAGCCGTGTCATGAATCATTTTTTGCAAAGGTAGGAAAAAAGAAAAGTGGGTTGCAGGCTACAGGTTGCAGGTTGCAACTTGTAACCTGCAACCTGCAACCTGCAACATCGCCCATCACCTGCATCTTCCCATGGTCTTCATTCCCTGTTCCTGCTATCAATGATTATGGTAACGGGTCCATCATTAACCAGTTCCACTTTCATCATGGCCCCGAATTCACCGGTTTGAGGCTGTCTGTTTGTGTCAAGATGCATCTGACGTATGAACATTTCATACAAGGGAATTGCTTTTTCCGGGCGTGCAGCCTTGATGTAGGAAGGGCGGTTACCTTTTTTAGTACTGGCATGTAAGGTAAACTGACTGACAATCATTATGTCGCCGCATGCTTCCGTGATGGAGAGGTTCATTACCCCACTTTCGTCATCAAAAATTCTGAGTCGGGATATTTTCCCGCTAAGCCATTCAATATCTGTGGATTCATCTGCTTCTTCAATTCCCAGGAGGATCAATATACCTTTTTCAATTTTTCCGCAAATATTCCCTTCAATGCTGACCGAGGCCCTGGCAACTCTTTGGATTACTGCACGCATATTATTTTTTTATGATCAAAAATAGCTAAACTATTCTTATTATTTTTACTTCTCATGACAAACACTATTATCCGTAACCGCAATCTTCACATTGTATTCAGTATCACATTGATGGCCATTCTTGGAGTGGCCTCTTTATCCCCTGTTTTGCCTAAGGTCCAGGAAGTATTTAATCTCAATCCTCAGCAGGTTGGCTATTTGATGATGTATTTTACTCTTCCGGGAGTTGTTCTTACCCCTTTTCTTGGTGTTTTGGCAGACAGACTGGGCAGAAAGGCGGTGATTATTCCTTCTCTCTTTCTGTTCGGAATTTCCGGTGCAGCTTGTGGTTTCATGAAAACCTATGAATGGTTGCTGGTGATGAGATTTATTCAGGGTATGGGAGCTGCTTCACTGGGTGCATTGAATGTAACCCTGGTTGGGGATTTGTTTTCCGGAAGGGATAGGGCCGTTGCCATGGGATATAATGCAAGTGCCCTTAGTATTGGGACTGCTCTCTATCCTGCTATTGGAGGCGTTATGGCAATAGGGGCCTGGTATTATCCGTTTTTTCTGCCCATCCTGGCAATACCTGTTGGCATATGGGTGTCGTGTTGCCTGAATAATCCTGAACCACAGAAAAACCAGAAGTTTTTACTTTACCTGAAAAACACTGCAGGTTATCTGGTGCAAAAAGAAGTGATCGGGTTGTTTCTCCTTTTGGTGTTGACTTTTATCATTCTATACGGGACTTATTTGACCTATATTCCTGTTATGCTTGGAGACCGTTTTCATACGGAGGCATATTTTATCGGGCTGATATTATCTTCCTCCTCCTTTGCTACCGCAATAGCCTCGGCTTTTGTTGGAAAATTATTTGATAAATTCTCCCATATTGTAATTTTTATCGTTGCTTACTTTCTTTATGCCGTTTCATTGATCCTGATTCCTTTTGTAAGATCGGAATGGGAATTACTTTTTCCGGTCATCTTATTTGGCATTGCCCAGGGCATCAATATTCCTGCATTGCAAACATTGATGGCGAATAAAGCCCCGCTCGAATACAGGGGTATATTTTTATCTTTCAATGGAATGGTGTTAAGGTTTGGTCAAACCATCGGTCCATTAATAATAGGTGTTGTTTATGTCGCCTGGGGCCATGCCTGGGCGTTTTATACAGGAGGCGGCATTGCTGCCCTGATGATCATAATCGTGCTATTGTTCATCCGCAAAAAGTAGGGTAACGGACAATTCCCCCCCCGTTTTTATCCTAAAACTTAACAATGCCTTAACGATCATTTAATTTCCACGCAATTTCACAAAGGTACTTTTGTGGGAACCCTAATAAATCTTCCCATGAAAAAATTAGTTTGCTTCTTTGCCATTGTTCTATCCGGCGCCAATTTGTTTTCCCAGAGCATAAGTCCTTGGGTGATTGCTTCTTCCGGTGACTTCTATTCCGGGGAGGAAATATCCCTGTCATGGACTCTTGGAGAGCCGGTGACGGAAACTTTTACATCCAATGAAATTACTTTAAATCAAGGATTTCAGCAGGATTTCTCCACTCCGTTTTCTGTTGAGGAAGGTACGGAGCTTACCGGATCTTTTATTGCTTATCCCAATCCTGTTACAGACTATCTTTTCATAAGCTGTGATCAGGAGGTGGGAAATGCATCGGTCAGCATCCTGAACACTCATTCTCAGGAAGTTTATCATGACCACATGGACAGGCAGTCTAAGTCATTTAATGTCAGTCATTTGTCATCCGGTTTATACCTGCTCAGGCTCAGTAATGGTCATGAAACAACAACATTGAAGATTTATAAATATTAAAACAACATAAACATGAAAAGATTTTACTTGTTAGTTATCACAGCGCTTATTCTTTCCTTTCCTGGAATGACTCAGGTACCGCATGCATTCAAATATCAGGCTGTTGCCCGTGATGCTTCCGGGAATGTCCTGGTCAATCAACAGGTAGGAATTGAGTTGGGCATCCTGGCTGAAACCGCCAACGGAACTGCAGTTTATAAAGAAACTCACACGGCGCAGACCAATGCACATGGTTTGATTAGCCTCGAAGTGGGTCATGGAACGGTTACATTGGGTGATTTTTCTCTGATTGATTGGTTTGCTCATGATTATTTTATCGAAGTTGCCATTGATGCAACGGGTGGTTCCAATTATCAGGTTATGGGATCATCGCAGCTCCTTTCCGTACCTTACGCTCTCAATGCCGGAAACGTAGCAAATGTTAATGATGCAGATGCTGATCCCACCAATGAATTGATTCAGGGTGCAGAACTAAGCGGAACTAACCTTATCCTGAATGATGCTGCCGGAACCCATACGGTTGATCTGAGTTCCATGCTCATTATGACCGATTCCCAGGGTAATCGTTGGAAAATGGGTGTTGATACCAATGGAAACCTCACTACTACGAAGATCCGTGCAAAAATTATGGTCATTTCCGACCCGCATTATTTTGAACCTTCACTTCTGATCAGCGATGGACCGGCTTTCCAAACTTACCTGGCTCATGATCGTAAGCTGATTGCTGAAAGCCATGCCATTATGGAAGCTTCAGTTAATTCTATTTTGGCAGAAATGCCCGATATTGTTATCCTTCCAGGTGATTTAACAAAGGATGGTGAAAAGCTTAGCCATGAAGGTGTAGCATCATTTCTCCAACAGCTTGAGGCAGCAGGCATTCAGGTTTTCGTTTGCCCGGGTAACCATGATGTGAACAACCCCCACTCCTTCAGTTATGATTATGATACGGTATATCATGTTCCAAGCGTAACTCCTCAGGAATTTGAAACTATTTACGGCAATTTTGGCTTTAATGAAGCAATTTACTCCGATCCTAATTCTCTTAGCTATGTAGCTGAACCAATGGAAGATCTTTGGATACTTTCTATGGATGTTTGCGATTATGATACGAACTTCTATTACCCTACAACCCATGGACGGTTTAAACCTGAAACCCTTGCCTGGGTTGAAGAACGACTCCAGGAAGCTGAAGCGAACGGCAAAATGGTATTGGGAATGATGCATCATGGATTAATGGAGCATTATATGGGACAAGCTACCCTTTTCTGGGAATATGTTGTTATGGATTATGAAAATGTATCCACCCTGTTGGCTCAGAATGGCTTGAAAGTGGTTTTTACAGGCCATTATCACGCGCAGGATATCGTAAAGAAGACTGTTGAGAATGATTTTATTTTCGACATCGAAACAGGTTCTACTGTTACTTCTCCATGCCCGTTGCGTGTTATTCATCTGACTGATAACAATATGATGGAAATAATTTCCCGGAAAATAGAAACGATTAACTATCCCATACCGGGTAATATTCCTTTTCAAAAGTATGCCCATGAATATATGGTATCCGGTATTACTTTGATTGCAAAATACATGCTGATGGCACCACCTTATTCACTTCCTGAAGAACTTGCCACCATGCTGTCACCGGTTATGGGAGAAGCTTTTGCGCAACACTATGGCGGAGATGAATCCGCCCCCACACCCCAGTCACAGGCTATTATCGATGTTCTCCTCAATTCCGGCGATCCCATGCAGATCATGCTTGGACAGGCTATCATGGCAATCTTCATGGATCTGCCACCGGCCGATAACACCGTAACCATCGATCTGAACACAGGAAGCACTAATTAAAAGTACTACCGCATTCTCCGGAGTTATGTAAATAAACTCCACAACAGTAAAAAAGCAATTATTACCTTTAACGATAACAGGTATTAATTGCTTTTTTATTTACCTGGCCCTCATCACTCATAACTCATCACTCATCACTCAATTCACCTCCCTTCCCAAAACACGCACTAACCCCTTCGGTTTACACGTAGTCATTTCAAGCATCTGCTAATTGATGTCCCCTCTGCATTTTAGTAATTTGCACTCGATTCGCTAAAGATACTATTACGCTAAAATTACTGAATGATGAAAAGGTCAGAACAGCATGGCCAGAAGCCGTTGCGCGTGGTCATGCCCCAGAACGGAGGATTGGTGTTCAATTACGGATCGGTAATGTTCGGTGCAGCCGGACTGAATTACCTGGAGAAGTCGGGATGGACGCGGAAAACCGTAAATGTTTACACCCAGGAAGCGGAAGAAAGCACATTTATGAGGAAAACCGCAAGGTTACTGGTCTTTTTTATCATTGTTTATTTACCCCTATTGTAAGCATCTCTTTCTAAATACGTTCTTTTACAGTTTGATGCACGAGTCGATCCTACTGCGGATCCACTTATAACTATGGAAAAAAGGAGTCTCGAGGGAGACTCTTTTTTTTTGCCCCGGAATGATGTCCAACAAATCTTTGATTTTTCATATTCCATGCTAACCTGAATTTTCATAATTGCTTAATTTAGCGTTATGAAACGCATGCGTTTTTACCGGATATTAAGCAATCCTTTCGTCCTGGGGCTTTTCTTTTTCCTGGCGATATTATATTTTATAACCGGGTTGTTTCCTGCATACAGGCTCGATTTGGTTCATTTGCAAACGAATTCTGAAAGTGATATCATTGTATACGATGATCTTGATTTTGATGGTATTAGTGAACAGGTAAAGTTTGATTCCGGTTATGAGGAGTTTTTTACTATCCTGATTTCCAGGCAGGGTAAAATAATTAACCACATCAGGATTGATGGCAATTTAAAAGGAAATGATCGTTTTACTTTTTGTGATCGGGATAATGATGGAATTAAAGAAATTTATGCATTGTCTTTTATTAACGACAGCATAGTTTTACATTGTGTTCATGGATTTGATTCGGATTACAAAATTGAAAGCATAGGGATTTCAAAATGCAATACTTACAATGAAGTCACTACTTCCGGAGTAATAAATCCTCATTTTGAGGATATTAATGGGGATGGAGTTAAAGATTTTGTGTGCATGATCGCTTCAGGATACGGTATTTTCCCCAGAAATATTTTTGTTTATGATTTTGCGAAAGAACTTCTCATCAGATCCCCTGAAAGTTGCGCCGGTCTTGATGATTATATTATTGCTGATTTGAATGGCGATCATCTCAAGGAGATTATAATAACCCTTAATCAGGCTTATGGTAACTGTAAATCTGAAACATTTCCGGATGATTTTTCATGCTGGGTTATGGTTTTGGATCACAATCTGAATTGGTTTATTAAGCCTGTTTCACTTGGGATGCATCCTTCTATGTTGCTCTTTCAGCCACTTGGCAGAATTCCACGGCATTTTATCGGGATGCATATTCATAGAGGATGGCAGGAAGATACTTCGAAGGTTTTTCTCATGGATCAAACGGGAAGGATATTGAAAAAGCGATTCCTGGAAAAACAGGACTACACTACTGATTATCAATTTGTGCGCTTTGATGATTATCCTAATCCTATTTGCATCGAAAATTCAGGTCGAATTTATATGGTTGACTCTTCTCTGCAGTTCATTATTGTAGGGGAATTGGAGAGGATGAAAATTGCTAGTTTCCTTCGCGAGGATTTAGATTGTGATGGGCACGATGAGTTTGTTATCAGTCCGTTTGATCGTAAAGAGATCATTGTTTATGATGATCGATTCAGAATAAAAGCTTCCTTGAAAGGAATTGACATCGAAGACAGGTTCTATTACAGTAAGTATGAAACCGGCTCGGATGAACCCTTATTTTCCATTTATACCGATGGACAATTATATACGCTGAGATATTATAAGAATCCCTTATATTTTTTGAAATTCCTCACATTCATCCTGATATACCTCGGTTTTGTAGCAATAATTTACCTGATAGGCAGAATACAGCGTCAGAGGCTTATTCAGGAATACAACCGTAAACGAAGAATGTCGGAGCTGCAGGTATTGTCAATCCAAAAACAGATCAGTCCTCACTTTACCCTGAATATCCTGAATTCAATTGGTGCGCTGATTAACCGGAACGACAAGGAAAGGATGCAAACCCTGCTGGGAAAATATTCCAAAATCCTCAGATATTCCCTGATGAATAGCGATAACATTGCCGTAACACTCTCTGAGGAACTGGAGCAGGTGAGTAATTACCTCTTTCTTGAAAGATTCAGGATGGACGGAAAGTTTGATTATGAGGTAGTTGTTGATGAACAGACCGACCGGGAATACAGAATACCCAAGACTATGTTGTTTACTTTTGTTGAAAACGCCGTTAAACATGGCATCCGGCCAATGGAAGATGATGGCGGGATGATACGGATTAAAATAAAGCAAGCCGGCAAACAAATCATCCTGCGAATCACTGATAACGGGATAGGACGGGAAAAGGCTGCATCCCTGCCCAGTTTATCCACAGGGAAAGGACTCAGGATTCTGGATGAGATTATACGAATATACTCAGATCTGGAAAAAGTCCGGATCCGCTATTGGATAGAAGACTTATCCCCGGGAAACATCAATCCCGGAACTAAAGTCAAGATAATCGTTCCATTAAAGTATTAGAGAAATTAGACTTCTATTCTTCAGGATATATTTTGACTGTTCTTCGAAGACTTTTCATCCTTTCCGGCACTCGCGACCCCAGCGGGGTCGCATGTCTGTAACCCCGCCAACCCCCATCTACCCTCGCCCCCGGCGGGGTCGCATATCTATAACCCCGCCAACCCCCATCTACCCGCGACCCCGGCGGGGTCGCATATCTGTAACCCCGCCAACCCCCATCTACCCTCGACCCCGGCGGGGTCGCATGTCTGTAACCCCGCCTACCCCCATCTACCCTCGACCCCGGCGGGGTCGCATGTCTGTAACCCCGCCAACCCCCATCTACCCTCGACCCCGGCGGGGTCGCATATCTGTAACCCCGCCAACCCCCATCTACCCTCGACCCCGGCGGGGTCGCATATCTATAACCCCGCCAACCCCGATCTACCCTCGACCCCGGCGGGGTCGCATGTATACATTGATTAGCACATTACCTTATCTGTCCAACCAATCAAAAAGATAACCTTCTTTGTAATCCACTTCAAATCCCTTTAAGAACCCCTTAAACTCCTCCTCAAATCCCTTTCTTTGATGATGCACCTTCTGATTATGTATATATCCTATCACCCTCGAAATTTCCGACCTGCTATACGAAAATGCCCCAAACCCTTCCTGCCACCCAAAATTACCCACTGTCAGCTTCCTCTCATTTATAAAAGTATTAGATGACTTCTTTATCTCCCTCACCAAATCCGATATACAACAACCAGGTTTCATACCGATGAAAATATGCAAATGATCCGAAACACCATTAATAGCCAACATTTTTTGATCCTTTTTCTGTACAATCCCTGTAATATACTTATATAGCTCCTCCTCCCAGGATTCTTTTATCAGTGCTTCCCTGTATTTGACTACAATAACAATATGTATATAAATTTGTGAATATGTATCTGCCATATATTACCCAATGTAAATTATAACCCTTTATTATTAGTTCCTGAATTTCATCAATATCCCCTATGTTTCAAAAAATAATTTCTTATCCCTTTAATTATCACTTTGATTTCTAAATTTACCGGATCAAACTATACCCGGATGGATAATAACCTGCTCAAAGCCTACGATCCTGATCTATTTCGCGACAATGGTCATAAGTTAGTCGATCTGCTTGCCGATTACATGCATGATTGTCAGAACAATCCTGCTTTTCCGGTACTTCCATGGAAAGATCCGGCTGATCAGGAAAAGTACTGGAAAGATTTTTTTTATTCGGATAAATCTCCTGATTTAGCCGGCTTCTATAGCGATTTCCTGGAAAAGTCTATTCATATTCATCATCCCCGTTATGCCGGGCACCAGGTTGTACCTCCTGTTCCATTGGCTGCGCTCACAGCCATGCTGGAAGCTTTCACCAATAACGGTATGGCTATTTATGAAATGGGGCCTGCTGCCACTGCCATGGAAAAGGTAATCATTGACTGGCTGAACGGCATCATTGGATGGGATCAGCACGCTAACGGATTGATGACTTCGGGGGGCTCCATCGGCAATCTAACGGCTTTGCTTACGGCCCGGCAGGCATTTGCCGGCAGGGATTCATGGGAAGATGGTATTCATGACCAGATGGCGGTTTTGGTTTCCACAGAAGCTCATTATAGCGTGGAAAGAGCAGTCAAGATCATGGGAATGGGAGAGAAAGGTCTGGTGAAAGTGCCGGTTGATGAGCAATATCGTATAAAGACCTCCTTGTTGCCCGGTATCCTGGAAGATTGCCGAAGCAAAGGAATACAAATCTTTGCCTTGATCGGAAATGCTTGTTCTACCTCGACAGGGAAATATGATGACCTTGACGCTTTGGGTGATTTCTGCCGGGATAATCATATCTGGTTCCATGTAGATGCTGCTCACGGCGGCCCGGCCTTGTTCAGTGAGAAATACAGACATTTGCTTGCAGGTTTGGAAAAGGCAAATTCCATTGTGATAGACTTTCATAAGATGATGCTTACTCCGGCTCTGACAACGGCTGTCCTGTTCCGCAACGGAAATACATCCTATGAAGCTTTTGCCCAGAAAGCTCAGTACCTCCTCGGCAAAAAAGGGAATATTAACTGGTGGGACGGTGCAGGCAGAACCCTTGAATGTACCAAGAAGCCGATGGCAGTAAAAGTCTATCTTTTAATCAAAACATTCGGAGCTGACTTGTTTGAGGCATACATTGAGCATACCTATGGATTGGCAAAGGAGTTTGCTGAGATGATCCTTTCCCGGCCCGGTTTTGAACTTGCTGTGATGCCGGACTCGAATATAGTCTGTTTTCGCTTTATTTCCGAGGATTCTGATCCGGTAGCCTTAAATGCTTTGAACGAAGATATCCGCAAAAATCTGAAAGAATCCGGACGCTTTTACATCGTTCAGACACGGATTGACGGTAAGGTGTTTCTCCGGGTATCGCTGATGAATCCTTTCACGAAACCGGAAGACCTCAGCGATTTACTGGCAGAAATAGAAGCAATGATAGCCTAATTTTCAGTAACCTATTTTTCCTCCTCGTCGCTTTCAATTTCAGGAAGCATCATTTTAGCTTCTTCATCGCTTAATGCTTCTACTCCCCTCAGTTTCCGCTGAATGGCCCGGGTTCTTTTTCCCATCACATCATCGAGTTGGTTCAATCCGGTTTGAATATTATTCTGTGCTTTATCCAGCATACCGCCAAAGTTTTCAAATTCCTTTTTCACAGCACCGAGTATTCTCCAGACTTCGCTGCTGCGTTTTTGAATGGCCAGTGTACGGAAGCCCATTTGCAGGCTGTTCAGGATGGCGGCCAGCGT
>JAHJRE010000220.1 GCA_018831055.1 Bacteroidota bacterium | reverse complement strand
CGTGGCAACGTTAAACCTTAATGCCGCAAATAAAACAGTTTAAAAATGCCACGAATGCACGAATAAACATGAAAGTACGAATAGTTCACTTCACCAATAAGTTTTAAATCAAAATTTCTTTCATTCGTGAATTCGTGGCAACTTTAAACCTTAATGCCGCAAATTAAGCAGTTTAAAAATGCCACGAATGCACGAATAAATATCTATGAACGAATAGTTTACTTCACCAATAATTGTAAAATCAAATTTTTTTCATTCGTGCATTCGTGGCAACTTTAAACCTTAATGCCGCAAATAAAACAGTTTAAAAATGCCACGAATGCACGAATAAACATCTAAGTACGAATAGTTCACCTCACCAATAAGTTTTAAATCAAAATTTCTTTCATTCGTGTATTCGTGGCAACTTTGTTAATACGCTTGCGAATTTGAAAAAGAAATACAACATTGGCTTGTTGAAAATCAAATTATTGCTGTAAATTTAATGATTACTCCTGTGCTTATATTAATGTATTAGGTATAGAAATTTGTTAAACACAAAAATGTTGTATGGAAAACCGCACGATCCTGACCATAGAAAACAACATAATGATGATTCCGGTAGTACTGGCAACACTAAGAAATATTGCTGAAATCGTAAGAATTGATAAAAATGAGATAACCCAAATGGAAGTGGCTACAGAGGAAGCGGTTTCAAATGTTATCCAGCATGGTTTCCAGGAAGGTGAAAAGGCATATTTTCAAATTGTATTCGATACCGACACCCTTGGAATAAAGATTACGATTAAGAGTAAAGGTATGCCATTTGATCCAACCCGCATTCATGAATACACCAGGAACACTCTCGAGAAGGATTTACTGAGCAGGGGTTTGGGAACCTACCTAATGAAACAGTGTATGGATGAGGTATCTTATCATAACCTTGGGCAGGAGGGTTTTGAAACGAGGCTTTACAAATATCTCGACAACCGTGCCATACAGGATCAGATGAGCGAAGAGGAGCGGAGGGAAATGCAACAGGAACAAGAGAAAGAAGCCTTGCCACCAGGAAGCATTCAATATACCGTCAGACGTATGAAGCCGGATGAGGCTATCGGTGTTTCCCGTTGTGCTTACAGCGCATATGGTTATGACTATTATCACGATGATGTTTATTATCCCGACCGCGTCAGGGAGTTAAATTCGCAGGAAAAGATGTTATCCTATGTCGCCGTATCGGATGAAGGTGAAATCATCGCACATTGTGCGCTTGAACGTCCGCAGCTGGAAAACATCCCCGAGCTTGGAATGGCTTTCACGCAACCCAGGTACCGAGGACAGGGTTGTCTGAATAGTTTTAATATAATCATTATGGAAGATTCTGTTAAATGGGGATTTCATGGTTTGTACGTCCAATGTGTTACAGCGCACCCGTTTTCACAGAAGGCCATCCTGAAATATAATTTCAGAAACACCGCCATCCTGCTATCCACTTTAATGGAAAGGACATATAAGGGAATTGAATTGAAGAAGATACAGCGTGAGAGTTTTGCCATTATGTATTATTATCTGATAAAACCAGAGCGTCATATTATTTACACTCCGGAACAACACCGGGAGATACTCAGAAAAATTTATGATCATCTGGAAGTAAAACCGGAATTTGTTCTTCCTGTCAAAGGCCTTCAGCTTCCGGAAGAGCCAACGATAATTTCTACAACGGGGGATTCAAAAACACTGACTGCGATTATTAAAATTGAAAAATACGGGAAAGACGTTATGGAGGTCCTTTACCGCAATCTCCGCGGAGCCTGCATCCTGAAAAATGAAACCGTATACCTTTTTCTTAAACTGGATGATCCCATCACAGCGATCATGACAAAAGAATTTGAAACCATGGGGTTCTTTTTTGCCGGTATTCTGCCTGGAGAAAACGGATCGGATCAGTTGATCCTGCAATATTTAAATAATCATACGATAGATTATGATCTTTTACAGGTTGCTTCGGAAACGGGTAAAGAGATTCTGGAATACATCCGAAGTCAGGATCCTGGTTTAAGGCTATAAAAAAAGGTTGCCATTATCTGGCAACCTTTTCCTGTTATTCAATTTTCGTTTCTTACCGGACCTTCACAAATTTCTGTTGTACGGTTTCTCCTTTATTGTCGGAGAGCCTTAGCGTATAAATTCCTTCAGGATAAGTGGAAATATCATATTTCATGACCTGGTTGCCGGCAACTACTTTTTCGGTAGCTTCCATAACAACCTGACCAAGCTGGTTCATCATGATGATATTCATTTCCGTATCGGCCTGGAGATTCATGCTGACATTAATGGAACCGGAGGCAGGGTTCGGATAGATGCGGATGCTTCCTGCAAGAAGTTCTTCAAGACCGGTGCAATCGTCGATTGTCACTATATACGTTTCGGAAACGGTGGAGCAGCCATCGGCATTTTCCTCAGTAACCGTGATATATCCTGTTCCCGGGTCACCCCATTCAACGGTGATGGAATGGGTTCCGGTTCCGGCAATAATGTCGCCGCCTTCAACCACCCAGTCGTAGGTGCTACCGGAGTTATCCGGTGTGGAGTAATCGGCAACCTCATCATTGCAGACAAGAGTCAGTCCGGATACCTGAGGATCAGGAGTTTCAAAGACCTCAACGTTATATGCATTGGAAAGCTGGCCTATACCACAGTTATTTCCTCCTTCAACGGACAAGGAAGCTGTTCCTGACCATGAGGCATTCCAGGTTACCGTAACATTTTTGCCATTGGGGGCAAGAGTACCTGCTTCGGCAGGATTAATATACCAGTTATAGGTAGTGGCGTTATTAGCTCCTGTGGTGCTGTATGCTGATTCTTCATCGTTACAGGCTTGTTCAGGACCAGAAGGTGTAGCAGCTTGTCCGGGATTTTCCAGCATATGTATCCAGGCATTTCCGATCATTTCGTTGCTGCAAACATCTGTATAACCAACAATGGTATAAATACCCTCATCGGTTTGATAACCAAAATCCAAAGTATCACCTGTACCGGTCATAATAATACCGGTTGGATCATTATCTATGTAGATTTCGTAATCAATGCCAACTTCGGAGTCAAACAATTTCAGCTCAATACCAGGATCACCTTCACAATAGCCACCGCCCTGGGAAATCTGGTATGTATAAGGGGTATGGTTTAATGTGCCGACAAATCCTGAGGAAAACGTTCCGTCACCGCATTCATTTTCTGCGCGCACAGTAATGGTGTAATTGCCAAGCCATCCTGTATAAGCATTAAATGTTCCGGTTGTCCCGTTTCCTGTCATATTACCGGCGTTAGACGGAGTAACCATCCAGGTGTAGTTTGTGGCGTAGGGTACAGGATCCGTAGTATATTCAAACGACATACCTTCGCATGTTCCGGCCGGACCCACGGGAGTGTTGGCCTGAGCGGGGATAGATCTGACGGTCATGTAATTGGTTTGATCCAGTGTGTCAATGTAAGCTCCATCGCTAACAATTAACTGAACATCATATACACCGTGGGAGTTATATGTAACAACCGGATTTTCAAGTGTTGACGTAGAGGGATTACCTCCTTCGAAAGTCCAGTTCCAGCTAACGATATTCCCAAGGGAATTGTCGTAAAACTGCACGGTATTGGTTTCACAAACTGTTGAATCGCTGGAAGAAAAATAAGCCGTTGCATGGAAAGGTTGCAGAGCAGTGAGAGCAACTTTAGCTCCCTGAAGAACTTCCTTTGAAGTGTTGTTCTGGATGAATGCAACCAGTTCGAGTTCGTTAACATTCCAGGTAGGATCCAGTGTGAACGAAAGGCTCAGGTCAATGGCAGTATTGGATGAAAAACTAATGGGTGTACCGTTAGCATCCGGAACCATCATCCGGCAAACATAATTAGCCACTGTAACCATGCCCCAGGAAACCGGAAAGCCGGATTCGGTGATCACCAGATGAGCTATCAGGTTTGAAACCGGTGTACCTGCAACCTGGTCGAGATCAAGGACCATGCTATAATTGAGCCCTGAAGTATTTTCTCCGAAAATCCCAATTGTATAATTACAGGGAATGGCATTTCTTGCATTCACCTTAGGTAAGTAACTGGAATACATACTGGAGGAGGAACTTCCACCGACAACTGTTTCCACGCCATCAAATTTGGCGGTTGGGAAACCGGATATAGCATAATAGCTGATACGGGCGGCAGAATAAGCATTTGCATAGGCGTCACCATCGTGGTACATAATAGCTGCCACATTGTGACCGTTGGCGATCAGGTCGTCAGCTCCAAGTGCTGCGCCTGGACAGTAGCCTCACCACAGGCCTGTTCCCTGCTCATGGATTACCATGTTGCGGGGAACCTGCTGTGAAAAAGAGAAGAATGTGAGCGCTACAATAGTAAGCGTAAAAAATACTCTTTTCATTTTTCGTTTATTTAGTTACTCAAAGAAAGCAAATTTAATATAAACACTCAGATATTTAAATACATATTTTCCTGTGTGCGTGTTATTTAGTTTTGATCTAAATAAAATCCTGAAGTTTCGTAAAGTACAATGCCTCAGCCATGGCAACACGCTGACCGTACCACCTCAACACCGGCAACTCTCTGATTACACCACCTCACCCCCGGCCCCTCTCCTGAAGGAGAGGGGAGGCGTGACCGTATTTTAAAACTTCTTAGTTTATATATTATTGGCCTGAAGTAAGTTTTTCCCTTGTGGGGAAATGTGAATATAGAAGGTTTCTTTGCGAATGATATTCTCTGACAGGAAAATGGTCAGAAGAAGCTGGACCATTTTTTTGGTTCCGTTGATCAGTTCACGGAATTCTTTTTCGTTGATTCCCTTTTCTTTGGTAATGAGATCTTTAAGCAGGGTTGTTCTGCATTTGTTGAGGATATCAATATGGATAATGTCCTCCCCTTTATAATAGATCTTTCCATTATCAGATAGGAATGTTAAATACATTTTTAGTTTTTCCCCACTTATTTTGTTTTCTCTGGCTGCAGATTCAATCTCGTTCAGGGCTGGTTTTTCCATTTGCCAGGATTTGATTTTCGTTTCCAGCCAGGATATCTGTTCCCTGCTTTTTGGGTCCAGATTTACCTTATGGTCTGCCAAAACCCAGGTTTGATCATGTTTCCGGATTAGTTTTCTCTCCAGAAGGTCTTGTAAAACTTTGGATAGTAGCAATTGACCGGATGAGTTTCCCGAATAACCCATTTTTCCTGCCAATTCCCTTTCGTCCATTCCATGGGAAAGAAGCGGATATTTTCCATGCCAGGTTTTCAGTTCTGTAAGAACATTTTCTTTAATCCTCAGATATACGTTCCTGTGAACCAATAAATTATCACTGTCGTTCCGGTATAATAGAATTTCAGTACGATCACTGTCAAGACATTCCTGTATAAGTTCTTCTTCAGGAATTGCAAGACGGGAAGACAACTGAGCCGCAAGGACAGGTTGGTTTTCCTTCAGGAGTTCAATGAGTGCTATCTCATAAATCCGTTCGCTGTTTAAAGAAGCCTGCATCAGGGCGGTGAGGTTTTCGATAAGTGTTTTTGTTCTTTTCCGGTGGTGCAGGGGTTGGTTATCCAGGATGGTGCCTCCACCAAGAGTAAGATCGTTAGAAGAGTTTCTCAGGATGAATTTATCTTTATTCATCAGGATGGCCGGTTCTTTTAGGTGGAGCTGCACCAGTGCTGCTTCCCCGGGTCTGAGTATGTCCTTATCAAGAAGATGCATACGGGCAGCACACTCAAAAGTCCCTGAATAGCACATAACATCCGACCAGACACCGGTATGTACTTTATGATCAAAAAAGGAAACCAGGGCATCCACCATTTTTGTTTCAGGCAGGTTTTGACCTGAAAGGATCATTCCCCTCCGGAATTCTTCCTGTTTGATCCCTGACAGGTTAAGGGCTGCCCTGTCGCCCTTGCAAACTGTATTTACCTGTATGCCATGCCTTTCAATTCCCTTGATCCTGATCTTTTTACCTTTTCCGGGAAGAAGGAAGGCTTCTTCCCCTTCACTGATCTTTCCATTAATGACGGTTCCTGTAGCCACATATCCCAAACCTTTAACATTGAACAAACGATCGATATAAAGCCGGAAATTTTCATCTTTTTGTTGTTTGTCTATCCCTGCAACCATATTGTCCAGTGCCTGGATGAGCTCCGGCAGCCCGTTTCCTGTCAATGAAGAAACCCCAATGATCTCGGAATTCTCCAATGAGGTTCCTTCCAGGAATTCCATGATCTCAAGGCGGGCCAGGTCCTCCATCTCTTTATCCACCAGATCGGTTTTCGTGAGGGCAACAATGGCATTGTGGACTCCGAGCATTTCGATAATTTTTACATGCTCTGCCGTTTGGGGCATTATCCCACTATCCGCAGCAACAATGAGAAGGGCTATATCAATACCGAAAGCCCCGGCAACCATTGTTTTAATAAAATCTTTATGACCAGGGACATCCACCACACCCAATGTTTCACCTGCGGGAAGGTCAAGGTGTGTGAAACCAAGGTTTATGGTTATACCTCGGGCTTTTTCTTCCTTGTGTGTATCGCAGTCATAGCCGGTAAGTGCTTTAACCAGTGCGGTTTTACCATGGTCGATATGGCCTGCTGTTCCAAGAATCAGGTGTTTCATGAGCGGGAAATGGAGTTAAAAGCAGCATGAACAGCTTTTGCTGTTTCCGGGATATCTTTATCATCTATCGTCAGAATATCCAGGTCGAGCATGCCTTTTTTCAATATTCCTATAATGGGAAGAGGCTGGGCCATGAGCTTTGCATGCATCAATTCAGCAAAAGAGGATTTTTGTCTGCCAAAATTTTGCGGTGCCAATAAACGAACAGCCAAACTCGGTATAGATTCACCCGGAAGTGCCCCACCTCCGCACCAGGCCTGACTTTCAACCAATTCGCAGGAAATACCATACCCGGCAAGAAGTTGATGTAAATCTTCAGCTTTCCTTTGCAGCTTTTCCCTGGGAATGGTCATCATACGGAAAACATTGTTTTTTTCCAGAAGGATTTTCTCGTTAAGATAATATCGAAGTGAAGTATCAAGCAAAGCAAGGGTTGTCTTACCAACTCTCAGGGCGCGGAGCAGGGGTTCTTTTTTCAGGATGGCAATCATTTTATGTTTTCCTGCGATGATCCCTGCCTGAGCAGCACCGAGTAATTTATCCCCGCTGAATGTCACCAGGTCTACTCCAATATTCAGAGTTTCTTTGACATCTGGTTCATTTTCCAGGACAGGGATGCCTGTTTTCCGTAATAATCCTGAACCCATATCATAAATCACAGGAATCTTATTTTTCTTTCCCAGAGCCACCAATTCCTGTAAAGTAGCTTCCTGGGTAAATCCGCGTATCTCATAGTTGGAGCGGTGAGCTTTAAAGAGAAGGGCTGTTGACTCATTTATGGCATTGGCATAGTCCTGTATCCTGGTTTTGTTTGTTGTCCCGACTTCCTTCATGATACAATCAGAGGCCATCATGATGTCCGGTAATCTGAACGATCCTCCTATCTCTATCAATTCACCCCTGGAAACAATGACTTCCCGGTTTCTGGCAAAAGCACGCAGTATCATCATTACTGCAGCAGCATTATTATTAACCACCAGAATGTCTTCCGCTTCTGTGAGATATTTCAGGATTTCTAAAATGTGAAAATAGCGGGTTTCCCTTTCTCCTGTTTCAAGATCGAATTCAAGGTTATTATATCCTTTCAGGATAGCGGCAGTTTCTTCTATCAAGGCATCGCTGAAAGGGGAACGGCCCAGGTTGGTGTGAACGATCACCCCCGTGGCATTAATGACGCGTTTCAGACTTCTTTCTGCAAGATGCTCAACTTCTTCCTTTATCTTACTAATTATCTGGTTTAACCCGGGAATATCAGATCCTTTGCGGAAATCCTCCCGGATATGCCGCAAAACCGACCGGATACAATACTTTACTAAGTCTGCATTATATTTTTGTGAAAGCTCTAAGATTGAAGATTGCTTCAACAGGTTGTCGACACCGGGCAGATTCCTGAGCAGATCGCTGTTTGACGCCATTCAATGAAAGTCATTTTAGCAGAGAGGGCAGGAATCGAACCTGCCACAGCCGGTTTTATCCGTCTGCTGCTGGTTTTGAAGACCAGTCGGGACACCAGTCCCTTCCTCTCTTTTAAGGTTTGGTCTGTACAAATATATATATTTTAATTAATAGGGCAATGAAGGTGAGAATATGGGATTAATGAGTAACGATTGATGATTAACGATTTATGATTTATGAATAAAAAAAGCCTGATCCTTGATCAGGCTGTGGTGCCACTCGGAATCGAACCAAGGACACACGGATTTTCAGTCCGTTGCTCTACCTACTGAGCTATGGCACCGTATGGGGGGGCAAAGATAAAACAGATTTTTTAATTATAAAAAAAATATTGTTAGTGGGTTATATGGTTATATGGCTATATGGCCTGCCCCGCTTGTCCCGCTTGCCCCGCTTGCCCCGGCGAAGGCCGGGGATATTTTAGTTATTCCTTTTCCCGTTTATTTTAAACTCAAGAAAAGCCTGGAGGTAGATATTTCTGACAGCTTTGTCGAGGTATTTGTAATTTTTCTTGTAGATGGAACTCAATCCTACAGTGGCTGTTAACCCAACGTTGATCCGGCGGCTGCTTTCGAAGATGGTTCCGAAGATGCCGCTGTAATCCCAGGTGTTCAGTTCCTGGCTCTGATCGAAGGGTTCATCGTAAACGTGGGTATACGGACTCTTAGGATCACCCACGATAATATCAGCGGTTCCACTGTTTTTACCTTTTACGAGATAGGAAAGTTGTCCACCGCCCAGCAACAAAAATCTTTTTCCTATCCTGTAGGAAATATATAATGGGATATCGAAATACCAGTTTGCATAAACACCGTCGACGCGACCGGAATAAATTGTTTCCACGTAATAAGAAGTGTCTCTTGGGGGATATCCAACGGTTCCGGTCCAACGGTAAAGTGTATCCCCGGAAACCGGTGTATCGAAGCTGGAGCCTTTATAGCTGTAATGAACATCGCCGTGAATGGCCCATTTGCTGTTCAGGTTATATTTAAAATACATCCCTATCAGGGGGCCCACACCCGGGCTGCCTTTGGCGCCTTCTTCAGCAACACCATAGGGTGTACCTATATTGAATCCACCTTTCAGCCCATAATCCAAATCCTGGGTTAATGCGCTATATGACAACAATATCAGGCTAAACAGAAAAATCCTGGTTTTCATAATTTACATTGTGCCCCGTAAAGGTAATTATTTTGAAAATATCAACTCAATTCCATCCACAAAAAGCGTACTTCCGACATTGCCGATGAAGTAAGAACCTTTTGATGAAGAAGCAAATATCAGTTCCATGGAATCCGGAGTATTACCGTTGTAATAAACAAATGGCTGATTGAACTGCGTATACACCTTAACCGAATCTGATGTACGGTAAATAGCCTCGCCAATAGTATCTCTGGCATGAAGATTTTTATCCCAACGGAACAATGTTGCCCGGATCTCGCAGGAATCCTGTCGGGTAGCGTGATATCCTGGATGATATTTAAAATATCCCTTGAAACCGGTTGGTTTGGTACGATAAGGAACGCCTGTCACCATACTTTTCAGGGGATCGTTGAGGTTCACATTAAAAACGCCCGTGGAAACATTCCCTGTAATGAGGGGAAGTCCGGTAACCTGCGCTGTAAACATCTTAGCGGCATACTGACCCGAAGCGGCATCTGTTGTTTTTTCCGTGGTTGCCGGATACAGTGCAGGGTTCAGATCCCTGGTCTTGTTTGCTGTTGCCCAGATACCATGGGGAGAAGGCTCCGCATAGTTTACATATTGGGTCCAGTGTTCAAAATCCATATTGCGTACAGTATCCATACCGGCCGTGGTGACCTTCGTTGCTGCCGAATAACCGCTCTCATTACTTCCATTATAACTTTTAACCCTGATAAAATAATCGGTTACAGGAACAAGTCCTGAAATTTCAGCTATGCTCTTTACACCAACATCTTTATTATCGTAACCGGGAACCTTGCTCGTAAAAGCAGGGTCTGTGGCAACATCCATGCGATAACCCGTAATACCACTCTGACTGCTCCAGGAAACATACATATAGGTCGAATAAACATGCATGGGGGTATAAACTGACGGAGCCGTGAGGGTTTCGTCTTCATCCTTATCTTTCTTGCAGGAAATAACGATCACAACAATTGCAAGGATTGCCATCACGGCAATCAGATACTTCTTTAGTTTCATATCGCGAATTTTGGTTTATTTGCTGATAATAAAAGAACCGTTACTTATGCTGTTTCCGTTGTCCAGTATCTGATAAAAATACCTTCCTGATGAAAAGAAGGGCGTTTCTGCTTTTATCTTTTTCCCGGTAAAACTTTCAGACATAACCTTTCTTCCGTAGGTATCAAAAATAAGTAAAAGTCCGTTACGAACAGCGATTTCCAGTTCAAACACTACAAAATCCCTTGCAGGATTTGGCATAACAATCACATTTACAAAGGGTTTATTTGGTTCCGTAATCCCTAAAGTCCCTTCAATCTTTAAATCATCAATCCTGAGACGGGAACCAACCCGGGGATCATCAAAATTGGCCGAAGAAAGAATGATAATGTTCATGGAGTCGGGCAGGATGGTATCGTTGTAATAAACAAATGGCGCAGAAAAATAAGCCCATTCGGAAGTATCTACGTCAGACCTGAAAGTCGCGAGAGCAAGAAGGTCCTGTTTGCCTTTTGCCGGAATGAAACGGTAGAGCCGTGCCAAAATCAGGCAGGTATCCCCATCGACCGGATTGTATTTATAGTAACCCGTAAGAAATGCAGGTTGTTGATTAAACGGTATACCTCCACGGATCTCTCCGGTGAAATTAATCAGATCAATTGTGATGGTACCCAGGGTCATTATGCCCGGCATTTGGCCGCTCGCAATGAATTTACTGGTTAATTTGGCTGAATAGTCTCCGGAATGAGGATCAATTGAGTCTTTTTCAACAGTAACGATATTAAACTGAGGTACTGAAGTATACGGATTCGGGGTACTCCAATGTTCGGGTTCTTCATAATTCAGGAATGGATTATCAATCCAAACCTCAAACCCACTGTTGGGAATACTGTCATTCTGAGCTAAGGTAATTGTTTGGCATATAAAAAATACCAATACAATAAGAATTATATATTCAATATGTTTCATTATATTAAGTATTAAGTTCAATTTCCTGATAAAAATACCTTGAAATTATAAACAAGTCAGGATATAAAATTACTCAAGTTAATTTACACAAGAAAGTAATGCGATTATTTTTAACACTACTATTTCCATGCATAAGCCAAAGTAAGCACACTTATTTTGACTTCTGCTGAATCTTTCAGAGCATGTATGCAGGCTTCGAGGGTAGCTCCGGTAGTAAGAACATCGTCGATGATGATGATGTGTTTTCCTGATAAATCTTCGGGCTGATGGACATAAAAAATTGATTCAACATTTTTCCAGCGTTGGAAGCGGTTTTTGCGGGTTTGGGTTGGGTTGTTGGTATTTCTTAACAGGATACCGGTTTTCAAAGGAATTTGAAGAGCCTTTGACAATCCGTTTCCGATGATCTCACTTTGGTTATATCCCCGCCGATAGAGTTTTTTCGGGTGAAGGGGTACCGGGATGATCATGTCGGCCATGGTAAAGGTATTGGATACTTTCAATCTTTCTCCATACGTTTCTCCCAGAAAAAAACCTATTTCTCTGCATTTTTTATATTTCAGAGCATGCAGCAAGGTCTGTGTTATTCCTTTTTTATTAAAAAACAGGAATGATGCAGCTCTTTCAATGTCTACCCTGCCCCAGAAGACCATTTCAACCGGATTGCCTTCAAACATATGAAACTGTGTTTCCGGCAAGCGACACAGGCATTTCAGGCAAAGCAGGATTTCGTGTCTGAAAAGGGCTCTTCCGCATCCCAGGCAAAGCCTGGGAAAGAACAGAAAAAGGAAATCTTTTATCCATGAAAGCATATTGATGCGATTAAACGTTTCTTATTAGTTCCCCGGGAGGTCGAATTATTCCCTAAGCGCCTCGATTTTTTTTTGTAGGTTTGATAAAATTCTGCGCTATCAATGAATGATCTGGTTTTGGAAATACGCAACCTATCGATAGATTTCCGTGACGAGAATGGTTATTCTACCGCGGTAAAAAATGTTTCCTTCAATCTGCAGGCAGGTTCCGTACTTGGTATCGTAGGAGAAAGCGGATCGGGTAAGTCGGTAACTTCTCTTTCCATCATGGGCCTGATCCCTTCACCGCCGGGCAGGATTGTTTCGGGAGAGATCCTTTACAGGAGGGAAAACACATTACCAACCAATCTCAGGAAACTTCCTGAGAAAGAACTTCGAAAATACCGCGGAAAGGATATTTCCATGATCTTCCAGGAACCGATGACTTCATTGAATCCGGTGATCACCTGCGGACGGCAGGTTATGGAAGCCATACTGGAGCATAATGATATTGGGCGACGCGAAGCCAGGAGCTTTGTCATGGATTTATTCCGCGAGGTTCAGTTACCGCGGCCCGAAAGTATTTTCAAATCCTATCCTCATCAACTCAGCGGAGGTCAGAAGCAAAGGGTGATGATAGCCATGGCCATTTCCTGTCATCCCCGTATCCTGATCGCAGATGAGCCGACTACCGCCCTGGATGTCACCGTGCAGCGCAGGATCCTTGATCTGCTGAAAAGCCTGCAGGAAAAATACCGGATGTCGATGATTTTTATCAGTCACGACCTTGGCGTGATCGCGGAGATAGCCGACCAGGTGATCGTGATGAAAGATGGGGAAAAGGTTGAATCGGGGGAAATCAGCAGGATATTCCATCATCCTGAACATCCCTATACCAAAGGACTTCTGGCTTGCAGGCCCAGGATGGACCGCAATTATAAACGGCTTCCCACATTGGCCGATTTCATCATGTCTCAAAAAAAAGAAGACTCTTTTGATTACGACAAAAGATTTTTCAGGGATGCCGGCGAACTTGTGCATCGCAGAAATGTTATATATGCAGAAAAGCCTTTCCTGGAAGTAAAAAATCTGAAAACATGGTTTCCTGCCAGGAGAGATTTTTTCGGCAGGCCCAGGGATTTTATCCGGGCCGTCGACGGAGTAAGTTTCGGGGTTTATCCTTCCGAAACACTTGGTTTGGTTGGTGAATCGGGCTGCGGGAAGACTACCCTGGGCAGGAGCATTTTAAGGCTGAATGAACCAACAGAAGGACAGGTCATTTACAAAGGCAAGGATCTTATTACTCTTTCGGCTTCAGAGCTCCGATCATTGCGCAGAGAGATGCAGATCATTTTTCAGGATCCGTATTCATCGCTGAACCCACGTTTACCGGTAGGAAATGCGGTATCTGAACCTATGAAGGTTTTTCGTATCTGTGAAAACGAACGTGAGAGAAAGAAACAAACCATGGAATTGTTTGAGAGGGTGGGATTGGAAGCAAAATATTTTGACAGATATCCTCATGAATTATCCGGGGGCCAACGGCAACGGGTTTGCATTGCACGAGCCCTGGCTGTTAATCCGTCTTTCATCGTTTGCGATGAATCGGTCAGTGCACTGGATGTGTCGGTTCAGGCACAAATCCTGAATCTATTGAATGATCTTAAAAAGGATTTTGGTTTTACCTATATATTTATCTCACATGATCTTTCTGTCGTCAGGTTTATGTCGGACCGCATGATGGTTATGCACGAAGGTAAGATAGTGGAAGAGGGGTTTGCTCAGGAAATTTGTGATAAGCCGGGCACAGAATATACGAAGAGGTTGATTGGGGCGATACCGAAAGGGTGAAATAATATATTGTTATATTGCCTGCCCCGCTTGTCCCGCTTGTCCCGCTTGTCCCGACGCAAGTCAGGAACGCAAGTCAGGAACGCAAGTCGGGAACGTAAGCCGGGGTTATTGAGGTTGACCGTATTATTTTATTAAATCGATTATTATGGGAAAGAAGAAGAAAAGCAGAACGGGGAGGCCGATGGGCCGGAAGGGAGAACTGGTAAAGGAAATACTGAAAATCTTCAGTGGAAATCCGTTAAAAACCTTTAATTACAAGCAGGTTGCAGCGAGGCTGGACAGGCAGGATTTGGCCGGAAGAGATCTTGTAAGTACCATCCTGTTTGAATTGTATGAGGATCAGATCATCCTGGAAGTTAAACCCGGAAAATACAAGATGAATCCCGAGCATCTGGCCGAGATAGCACCGCCACCGGTTACCATTTCGGGAAAGGTTGATATGAAACAGACAGGAAAGGCCTATGTTACACCGGATGAAGGGGGAGAAGACATCTTCATTGCCTCGAATAATACCGGTCATGCCTTACACAGTGATATAGTGAGTGTCCGTTTGTTCCCAAAGAGGCCAGGAAGAAAGCTGGAAGGACAAATTACCGGCATCCTGAAACGCAACAAGGAACAGTTTGTCGGTGTTGTAAATCTTTATAAGAATTTTGCCTTCCTCATACCCGACAGTCAGAACATGCCTGTGGATATTTTCATACCCCGGGAGATGCTTCTTGGTGCCAAAAACGGACAAAAAGCCATAGCAAAAATCACCGACTGGCCGGAACATTCTAAAAACCCTTTCGGGGAAATCATTGATGTTCTTGGATTTCCTGGTGACAACAATGTTGAGATGCAGAGTATCCTGGCAGAATATGATTTTCCGCTTTCATTTCCTGCGGATGTTGAAAAAGACGCGGATCGTATTCCTGTTGAGATCCCTGAAAGGGAAATCGCCCGGCGAAGGGATTTTCGCAATGTTTTTACTCTCACGATAGATCCTGAAGATGCCAAGGATTATGATGATGCCATCTCATTAATGAAGCTGGAAAACGGTAACTGGGAGGTTGGTGTTCATATCGCAGATGTTTCGCATTATGTGGGTAAAGAGACTTCGATCGACAAAGAAGCATTCAGGCGGGGTACATCCATATATCTCGTCGACAGGGTGATCCCAATGCTTCCTGAAAAACTATCGAACAATGTTTGTTCGCTTCAGCCTCAAACGGACAAACTTTGTTTTTCGGCAGTTTTTGAGATGAACGATGAGGCAGATATCATCGGTCAATGGTACGGGAAAACCGTGATCCATTCCAATCGCAGGTTCAACTATGAGGAAGTGCAAAAGATCATTGAGGAAGGCAAGGGAGAATATGCTGAAGAGATAGCCATTCTTCATTCGTTGGCTTCAAAGCTCAGGGCTGAGCGTTTTCGTAACGGTTCCATCAATTTTCATACACAGGAAGTCAAATTCCGTCTTGATGAGAACGGTAAGCCAATAGGAGTATACATCAAGGAGCAAAAGGATTCGAATCGTTTGATTGAAGACTTCATGTTGCTGGCCAATCGTAAAGTGGCAGAACTAATTGGCAAAAAGAAAGGCAGGCAGAAACCAAAGACTTTTGTTTACAGGATCCATGATGAACCCAACCCGGAAAAGCTGGCCAATTTTGTTCAGTTTCTGGGGCGGCTTGGTTACAGTATGAGTACCGGTTCCCAGAAAACCATGGCGCGTTCGTTTAACAAGCTGTTTAAAGACATTGCCGGTAAGGGAGAAGAAAACATGATTGAAGCAATTGCGATACGTACCATGGCCAAGGCGGAATATTCGACGGAAAACATTGGCCATTACGGACTGGCATTCCCTTATTATACTCATTTCACTTCACCCATCCGGCGCTACCCCGACCTGATGGTTCACCGTCTTCTGGAAAGGTATCTTGACGATGGGGCCTCCGTTAACCAGGAGACCTATGAAAAAATGTGCGAACATTCATCCGATATGGAAAGGAAAGCGATAGAGGCCGAGCGTGCTTCGATCAAATACAAACAAGCTGAGTTCCTGCTCGACAAGATTGGTCAGGAGTTTGAAGGCTTGATCAGCGGAGTAAGCAAATGGGGTATTTACGTGGAGATCATCGGGAATAAATGCGAAGGCATGGTGAGACTGCAGGATCTTGATGATGATTTCTATTATCTCGACGAGGAAAATTACCGGGTTATCGGGCAACGGCATGGAAATCAATACAAGCTGGGTGACAAAGTAACCATCAGGGTTAAAAAAATTGATTTACAGAAGAAGCAGATGGATTTTGAGATGATCTGATGAATTGATTTTTAAGGATGAACGGGTTATTTTAATGACGCAGTTTCCTCCCTGTTATCCATTTGGCTGCAATCCAACCAATCAAAGGACTGAGCATAAAACTGAGAAAGAAGGTCCACTCTTCTCCTAATTTGCTTGCTTTTCCTGTTTTTTCAGCAACAACCAGGGAAAGGGCATACCATGCAAAAAAAGCCAGTATGAACCATATTTCATTCATCGGTAATAGATAAATAAAAAGATCAGAGGTATAATAATTCCGAGGATTGTGAGCCAGGCACCGCGGCCGGTAATACCCGTTTTGCCCTTAAGAATGAATAAGCCGGTAACGGCAATTAAGATCAGGCTAATGGAGTATAGATCAGAAAAATATGTCCACCATTTCACCGGATTATAGTGGAGATAATTAAGCGCCCGGAAAACCGGGCGCTTTTCAATTGTCTCCAAAATTCCTTTTCCTGTTTCCAGGTTGGCTTCGATGCTTCCGTTCCTGATAAAAATCTTTACATATCCTTCGTTGGGGAAAATGTGTTGTTTGTATTCTTCCTTTCTGCCAATATTCCCGAGGGCGTTGATTATATCTTGCCTTTCCGGGGCAGGAGGAAGATCGAGAGTCACCATTTCACGCGTAACCTTGTAATTTGGGTTCCAATCGTTGAGATGATTGATAGCTATGCCTGAAATCGCATAAACCAGTGTCATTCCAAAGAACAGATATCCCAGATCACGATGGGTGACCCTAACCCATTTTCTCCACTTAAAGGCCATACGTTTGATTAGTTATTCTCCGGCTCGGCTTCTGTGGGTTCTTCAGCTGCAGGCGCTTCTTTAATGGTGAATTCAACGGCAGAAACAGAATACTGGGGCTTGTGATATTGAGTTTCATGTGCTTCATCCTGCTCATGTCCCTCTCCTTCTTCCTCTGCCGGCATTTCTTCTTCGATAGCCTGCACGATACCTTTTACAATGATCGGGCTACCTTCGAGTTCGGGTACAAAAGCAGCCATTCCCTCTGCAGGGGTGATCTTAACACTGATGTCGGGATTGTCAGCGGTGATAAACATTTTCTGTCCACCATGCTTACAAACATGTACTACAATGCCTTCGATCGTGATTTCCTGTCCTACCAGTCCTTCAGCTTTTTCCTGAAAACTGTTAACTTCCAATATTACAGGCTCCGTGACTACGGTTTCTTCTACAACCGCGGTTTCCTGGTTAACACCTGTGTTACCTCCGCATGCTGCCAATAAGGCTGCTGCTACTAAAATAAAAGTCAGTTTTTTTAACATGATTTTCCTCCTGTGTTTTATGGTTTGGGTTCGCAAAGATAATACTTCATTCAAAATCTTCAGGATTATATTCCGGTGTTATTCGGATACCGTCGTATTTCTTTTCAACACCATTTTCATAGGTAATTACGATGAAAGGTGTACCATCCATGTTGTAGCTGGTCCATTGACCCTGTTTTCGCCCCATAACGTAATAACCTTCATCGCGTTTATTCCCGTTCATCCAGTAATATATATGTTCGCCGTGAGGATTATCTTCCACAAAACGTCCCTTAAAAGCCAGGGTTCCGTCGGGATAAAAATATTTCCATCCCCCGTCGCGCATGCCATCGAGATATTCCCCTTCTTCACGATGATCACCAAGCTCATAAAACCAGAATCCTTCTTCATTTCCCCGCAAATAACTTCCCTGGGTAATAATATTGCCGGTTTCATCGTATTCGGTCATGATGCCATCCGATAAACCATTTCTGAAAGTCTCCTCCCTCAACAACAACCCGGAAGGATAGTACCATCTCCAATCACCTTCCGGTTTACCCGTATCATCATAAACACCGGTTTGTTCAATTTTTCCGTTATCATGGTAAAAGACCCATTTGCCTGTCCTGATATCTTTGTCATAGTTTCCTTCAGCCTTCAGGATGCCATTGTCAAAGAACTCTTTCCAAAATCCATTCTTTTCACCCTTTTCGCTGATTATACCTTCTCCGATGACTACACCATTTTTGAAAATGAATGATTTTTCTATCTCACCTTCCTCATTATATTCCCGCCATACACCTTCCGGTTTATCATCCTTGTAGGTGGCTTGAATTTTTACTTTACCGCTTGGATAGTATTCCGTTTTCACATCAAGGGGTTTGAGTTCCTGAACATTGGTAAGCTTTTCCCCCTCCTGAAATTTTGCCGCTGAGATTAACCCTCCTGATTCATCATATTCTTTGAAATACCCATGTTTAATACCATGTTTGTAGGTCCCTTCCGTTTTCAGGGCTCCGCTTTCATAAAAAAACTTCCACTTGCCGTGGCGATGTCCGTTTGCGTCGTAACGGTTGATTCTTTCCCTGTCTGTTATAAAACCCTTTTTATAGGTAATCAGTTCAATAATGTTGCCGGTTGTATCGTAAACCCTGGCAATACCTTCTTCCAGACCATCCTGGTAGAATATTGTTTTATGTATTTTCCCTCCGGGATAATAATATGTACTTATCCCTTCTTTACGGTCATCGAAAAAATTTTCTTCGATTATTTCATTTTCACGGTAAGTAACCCTGGAGCCATTTTTTCTGCCTTCCTGATAATTAATTATCATTTTCAGATTACCCTGGTCATCGTAAAATTTCCAGGTACTATCAATGAGATAATTTTTCCGATTACCTTCTGAAACCAATATTCCCTTTTCATTATAGGTTTTCCAATAACCATCGGGCTTTCCTCCACGTAAAGTACCTTCGCTGGCAATCATTCCATTGGGATGATAGAATTTACTGTACCCGTCTGGATCAATCTCTTGTTGACCTATGGCTTCAAGAACAAAACATAAGAGAAAAATCAGGATAAAGTATTTCATTTTTCCCACATTGTTAGATTAGTCCCGCTTTTTTTGAAATATCAAGCATCCTATTAATCGGTTTTTCTGCAGCCCGCATTAAATCTTCTTCCAGGAAGATCTCCGGTTTCTCATTTTTCAGACAAAGATACAATTTCTGCATTGTATTCAGTTTCATATAAGGACAATCGTTACATGAACACGTTTCGTTTGTAGGAACAATGATAAACTCTTTCTCAGGTGATTCTTTCTTCATTTGATGCAAAATACCTGTTTCCGTAGCAACGATGTATTTTTTCGAGACATCATGAGTGGTATATTTCAGCAAAGCGGTTGTAGAACCAATAAAGTCAGCTATTTCCAATACCTGTGCTTTGCATTCAGGATGAGCGATCAGTTTAGCATCCGGATTTTCCATTTTTATCTTTATAACGGCTTCTGTTTCCAGGATGTCATGAACCTCGCATGTACCATCCCATAAAATCATATTTCTTCCTGTTACTTTATTTATATACCCTCCCAGATTTTTATCCGGTGCAAAAATGATCTTTTGATCATAAGGAAATGACTCAACGATTTTTACTGCATTTCCGGATGTACATATTACATCCGACATAGCTTTTATAGCTGCCGTACAATTTATATAAGAAATAACTATATGATCGGGATACTTTTTCCTGAATTTGCTGAATTGTTCCGGAGGACAAGAATCGGCAAGAGAACAACCCGCTTCTAAATCGGGTAAAAATACTTTCTTTCCCGGATTCAGTATTTTAGCAGTCTCAGCCATAAAGTGAACTCCCGCAAAAACAATGATATCTTTTGTTGTAGTTGCAGCCTTTTGCGCAAGTCCCAGACTATCACCCACAAAATCTGCTATATCCTGAATTTCTGGTATCTGATAGTAATGAGCCAGTAAAACAGCATTTTTTTCTTCTTTTAGTTTTAGAAACTCTTTTTTATAGTCCATTGTTAATCTGTTTATTGTCTTGTTGATTTAATTTAGCATCGGAACTTTTAATATGGGGTTGCAGGCTGCAGGTTGCAGGATACAGGTAGTTTGAGTGAGGGCATTGAGTAGAGAGTTGCAACCTGTAACCTGTAACTTGTAACTTGTAATTATCGCTTTCTAATTTTCATATATAATGTATTTTTTAAAAATATTATTATTTAATAATGTTTTGTTGATAAACCTGATAACTTTTTTATGTATTTCTTGACAAGGCGATTTATACAGAATTATTAACATCTGATTAAGAGGTATTGAGAATGTAAATTATTGTTTTTGAGTGTATAAGAATAGTTTCAACACATTGTTAAAATCATTAGAGGTTAACAAATCATACCAAAATTGAGGTTACGGTTTTGTTAAGAAACAGGAAAAGACTATTCAAAAAAAAGAATAAAATCCTGTTAAAAAACCGAAACCTGTTCAACATAGACTTTTGTCTCATTGTTCCTAACTAATATAAACAAGAAGCAGCAAAACAATGTTTATAAATCATGGTATCCTGAATTTTAAAATGTTATGACATTAGGGCGAAAATAAGGTATTTTAAAGTACACTGAAAAACAACGCTGTAAAATTTCCAAATGATAAAATCCATAACTTTGGAAGAAAAATTATTAACAATGGACGAAAATTCAGGATTAATATGCATTGCCAGCGATCATGCTGGATTTCCCATGAAGCAATTTCTAAAGCAGAAGTTGAGCGATAGCGGATATGTAGTTAAGGATTACGGATGTTATTCGGAGCAGAGTGTAGATTATCCTGATTATATACATCCATTGGCGAAATCGGTAGATCAGGGTGAATGTGAAAGGGGAATAATTATCTGTGGGAGTGGAAATGGTGCACAAATGACGGCAAACAAGTATCCTAATGTCAGGGCGGCATTATGTTGGGATGCGGAGCAAACAAGACTGGCTCGTATGCACAATGATGCAAACGTTATGTCGTTACCGGGACGATTTGTTGAATTTGAAGAATCCTGGAGAATGACCATGATCTTTCTGCAGACAGAGTTTGAAGGAGGGAGGCATACACAGCGGGTAGAAAAGATTTCGAGGATACAGTAGCAGACAAAGACTATGAGTGACAGGCAGAAGCAATTTGATATCGCTGCAGAAAAGGTTGCATTTGATAAAGAGCACCGGAGAAAGATCCGGTACAATATGTCGAAATACGACCAGGCTGTTGAGAAGGGAAAGAAATTGTTTTCAGATTTAGAGGTGGCACGCGAAAGGGCTTCGAAGATAAAACTCAGGGTATTACAGAATCTTGACAAGCACATTATTGATTTCAGGGAGAATTTTGAGAAGCAGGGAGGAAAGGTACTTTTTGCCGGTGATGCAAAAGAAGCAGCGCAATATGTTCTGGATATTGCAAACAGGAAGGAAGCCCGTTTCATCGTGAAGTCGAAATCGATGATCACCGAAGAGATAGAATTAAATGATCTTCTTACGAAGAACGGGATTGAGTCGCTGGAGACGGATCTTGGTGAGTACATAGTACAAATTGCGGGGGAAAAACCCTATCATATTGTAACCCCTGCGATGCACAAATCGCGGAAAGATATAGCTGAGTTATTTCACAGGATACATGATACCCCGGAGGAAAGCTCCCCGGAAGAGTTAACATTTTTTGTACGTCAATTGCTGAGGAATAAGTTCATT
>JAHJRE010000219.1 GCA_018831055.1 Bacteroidota bacterium | reverse complement strand
GAAGCCATGCTTGGTCCGGATGAAACCAAGCTGGGGGAAACGGTTTACGACCTTCAGAGCAATGCCAGCATAAACAATCGTTTTTACATCCACGAAGACGGGACGATGGCTGCTGTATGGACCATGGGATTTGAGGCTACTGCTTTTCCCGACAGGGGAACGGGATACAACTATTTCGACGGATTCAACTGGGGAGCGATGCCCGTGGCAAGAGTGGAAACCAATCGTTGCGGATGGCCCAGTTATGCAGCCTGGGGGCCAACGGGTGAAGTGGTAGCCGTTCATAACGGTGTTTCCGGTATGGAGTTCCTGTGGAGGGAAACAAAGGGATCGGGAGACTGGACACAAGTGAATTTTCTGGGTCCGGCCGGTATAGAGGATGATATTACCTGGCCAAGGATCATCGCTTCAGGAGATAATCATGAATACACCCATCTTTTTGTAAACTCCTATGTGGAATACGAAGGACAAGCCCAGACACTTCTTTATTCCCGCACCAGCGACGGCGGCGCCACCTGGGATCCCCTTCATATAATTCTGGATGGTATGGGATCGGATTATTACACGGAGATCAGCGCCGATGATTATACGCTGGCAGCCAGGGGGAATACAGTGGTTCTGCTGGTTTCAAGCCAGTTTCACGACCTGTTTTACATGCGCAGCGATGATAACGGCGATTCCTGGGATAAATATATCGTTTGGGAGCACCCCTACCCTCTCTGGGACTGGAACACAACCATTGCCGACACCTTTTTCTGCGTTGACGGATCGGCCAATGTAGCCATAGATCCCGACGGCAAAGTGCATGTGGTCTTCGGCATCAACCGGGTTATGCATCCTGAGGTCGGAACGACATATAGCCTGTTCCCTTACGTTGACGGGGTAGGCTACTGGAATGAGGATATGGATCCCTTCTCCAACGACCTGGATGCCCTGGCACCGCCACAGTATGGCTATGCCAATTCGGAAATGATACAGGATGTCAACTATATCGGATGGATGCAGGATGTTAATGGCGACGGGGAGATCACGCTGAATACAGATATAATGTATTACCAGCAGCATGGCCCGTCAAACATGCCTTCTATCTTTGTGGATGAAGATGGTTATATCCATGTATTATTCGTTTCAACTACCGAAACTTACGAATATGATGTATACAATTACAAACATCTGTGGTACCGGACAACCCATCCGATTTATACCGGAAAGGACGGCTTTGGGGATTTCATCCACCTGACCGGCGATATCCTTCATATTTTTGATGAGAGCTATTATCCCATGATAGGTGGTTTCGACAACACCACACATACCCTTCATTACATTTTCAATACCGATGTCACGCCGGGACTTGCCTGGTCGGATGACCATGGCTGGCAGACCAATAACACCATTTACGGGGCATACCAATTGCCGGTAGGACAGCAAGAGCTGGTCTCCAAAGATGCGTTCCGTGTTAATATTTTTCCCAATCCCGCAACGGAAACTGTGCAATTCGTTTTCCCAAAAGATATGGAAGGCAATGCTTCCATTATCCTGAGCGATCCCACCGGGCATAAGGTAAAGGAGATCAGTAATATATCAACCTCCGCATCCTATAGCTTGGATGTAAATGACCTTAGCCAGGGGATTTATTTCTATACGGTTACTTCAGGAAACGGGAAGGTTTCGGGGAAGGTTGTGGTAAGGTAATAATCTGAAAAGCTTCTTCAGGGGATCATTTTCCGGTTCCCTGAAGTTTTCTCACATAAGAAACAACACTCCATCTTTCCGGTGGGGTAAGTAAAGATCCATGGGCTCCCATGAGGTTGTACCCGACAGTGATCACATGATAGATTTCCCCATCGGGAACCGTTTTCATTTTCTCAGATAAAAGTGAAGCCGGAGGGTATGAATACCAGCCGGAAGTAAAAAGTTTGCCTTTGCCGTCGCCAAACATACCGTGACACTGCATGCATATGAGTTCGAACATTGCTTTACCCGGTATAGTATCATTTTTCATCGGGGAATCCATCGTGAATATTGATCCGGCGCTGGTCCTGTCATTTTTATTCTTATCCAGGAAATAGGGGATCCTTTCCCTCGGAACGGTTCCTTTAACGGGGTTAAGCATGGCTCTTCCATCTTCTGAAAGCGGGTTTTCCGACCAGGATTCATAAGCACGGGAATAGGCCATATCAGGATAATAGGTATATCCCGGATGATTCCTGTCTTTGGCACAGGAAGCCAGTAAAACTGCTAATAACAAAATTGATCTGATAATTTTTTTCATAGTTTATTTTCAGGATATATCACCAGATCAACAGGAAGCGGTCTATCCATTGTCCCAGCAGGCACGAAAATGCCGATATCAGCAAAACCAACTCATTTTTTTTACCTTTTACAGATATCAGAAGAATAAAAGGTATCAGAAAACCCAGCACAGGGTTCAGGTAAAACAAAACCGGAAAATCCCTTATCTTTTCGATATAATAAATGGTTTCGCCGGGCAGGTTGGCGTACCAGACCAGGAAAAACTGAACATACCACAGGTACATCCAAACAATACTGAATGCGAAGAGGTACCTGGCGAGGTAGAGCCTCACCGGCTGAGGGTTCTTCCATACTTTATCCTTCTTCCTGCAAAACCAGAAAACCAGGATAAGGAATGCGGTTCCGCCGGAAAGTATCCCCGACAGTACATACCACCCGTAGAGGGTGCTATGCCAGTGAATATCAAGCGACATAAGCCAGTCCCAGGAAAACGGTGTGATCATTATTCCTGTAAAAACAAGAAAAACTGCAGAATACTTTCGAATTCCTTCATTATAACATGAAAAAGGATCGTATCGTCTAAAAACTCCCAGCAGGATCACCCACACCGTAAAGTACATAACATTCCTGAGTACAAAAGTCCAGGATTGGAAATAAGCCTTTTGAAAGACACTTAGCTCCGTATCATTGAACCATGGATACAGATCCGGCAGGAAGAAAAGGATAAATGCAAATGCCGGCAGCATTGCAATAAGCAATACCATCATTCCTTTCAGCTCAAAGCGGATTTCATTGATCCAGTGAGCATTGCCCAACGTATGCATACTGAAGAACAATCCTGCAAAAAGCCCCATCCCTGCAAAAAGGAATGCATCTAATAACAATATTGAAAGAATGTTATTCATCCGGCCAACCGTCAACCATACAGTTAGTAAAGCAAGCAATGTAAATGCCCAGGCTACGATGACCAGCATCCTTGAAATATTTCCGCTCATCCTGAAAATATTCATGATCAAACCTGGATTACAACATCTTTCACACTGGTTTCTTTTTTAAGCCTTTCCACAAAGTTTACGACCTCCCCTTCATTGCCTCTTGTCCATTCGATTTTCAGGACAAACCTGTCGACGGTGATTTGTTCGGCTTGTGCGCGGCTCAAGCGTTTCCTCTGCTTCAGTTTAACAAAGAAAAGGGTGGCCATGGCAATGGCGGAAAACAGTATGGCCAGTTCAAACATCACAGGGATATAGGATAAGATTGAGAGAAAGGGTTTACCGCCATATTGCATCGGATAGGCGAACACTGAAACCCAGATCTGGAAAAGCATACCTGTCACAATGCCAAGCAATCCGCTGATCAGTCCGACAGCAGGGATGGAATCGTAAAAACCGGTTTCCCGGGTTCTTTCGGAGGATATGGGAAAAGGTGTAAGCACATCCTTGACTTCCGCCTTGCTTTGACGGGTAAGTTCAATTCCCTTCATCAGGTAATGTTCGTTTTCATACACACCGGTTATGTTCATATTGCATGGTTTTTATTTTCGTGGATTAAATGTTTGACTTCATAGATTGAAATAATCGGAAATATCCTGACAAAAAGCAGGAAAACCGCAAAAAAGAACCCGAATGAGCCGACCAGCAGTCCGATATCTGTGAGTGTCGGATGAAACACCGACCAGGCAGACGGAAGGTGATCGCGGTGGAGAGAAGCAACAACGATAACATACCTTTCCAGCCACATTCCAACATTGATGAGGATGCTGGCAAAAAAGGCAAAAGTGAGGCTTCTCCTGAGTTTTTTGACCCAAAGCAATTGCGGGATCAATACATTACAGCACAACATTACCCAGAAGTAAGGGGCATAAGGGCCCGTCATCCGGTTCAGGATGGCATAGATCTCAAATTCATCACCACTGTAGAATGCCAGAATAATCTCCGAAAAGTACGCCGCAGCCACTATCAGTCCGGTAACCAGGATAATCTTGTTCATGTTCTCAAAATGCCTTCGGGTGATATAATCTTCAAGATGCAGCATTTTCCTGGTTATGATCAGTAGAGTCTGTACCATGGCAAATCCTGAAAAGATGGCTCCGGCAACAAAATAGGGTGGAAAAATGGTGGAATGCCATCCGGGTACGATGGAAGTCGCAAAGTCCATACTGACAATGGAATGCACAGAAATGACCAGTGGAGTGGCTATTCCCGCCATGATCCAGGTAAGAAGGCCATGGTTATGCCAATTCTGTGATGATCCGGTCCAGTTTATGCTGAGTTTCCGATAGATCAACCTGCTTGTCTTCCTTTTAACCTTTTCCGCCAATAGGGCCAGGTCGGGGATCAGTCCTGTGTACCAGAAAAGCAGGGAAACAATGAAATAGGTACTGATGGCGAACACGTCCCAAAGCAGGGGCGAATTAAAGTTGACCCAAAGGTTCCGGGTATTGAAATAGGGAAAGATAAAGAAGCCCAGAAAGACTCTTCCCATGTGGATCACCGGAAAAAACGCGGCACAGAGTATCGCGATGATGGTCATGGCTTCTGCCGCCCGGTTAATGCTGTTTCTCCAGCGTTGTTCGAACAGGAGCAGGATTGCAGAAATAAATGTCCCGGCATGCCCTATCCCTATCCACCAGACGAAATTGGTGATCGCCCATCCCCAGCCAATGGTGCGGTCGAGCCCCCAATCGCCAATGCCATAAAACAAAGTATTATAGGTTGCTATCAATCCGAAAGCGAGGCCCCCCAGAGACAGGATCATTCCCAGATACCAAAGCCTGCCGGGCTTATGCAGCAGCGGACGCAGGATGTCAGCAGTGACATCGGCATACGATTTATTGCCGGTGATCAGGGATTCGCTCATGAGTGATTCATTTGTTCATCCGGGTTTGGCTTGATGCGTGCGAGATAAGCAACAGAAGGCAGAGTCTGTAATTCCCCGAGCAGATGGTATTTCCTCTGATCTTTTAAAAGACGGCTAATTTCGCTTTGCTGATCATTCAGATCACCAAATACTATGGCGCGGGAAGGACAAGCCTGTACGCAGGCCGGCTGGATCTCCCCATCCATTAAAGGACGATTCTCTATACGTGCACGATGTTTACCTTCCTGGATACGTTGCACACAAAACGAGCATTTCTCAATAACCCCTTTTGCCCTTACGGTAACATCAGGATTAATCACCATCCTGGGAAGGTCACCGGTCATCCCATGCGGATCATAAAGGTTCCCTCCTATCGCATCGGCACCAGTGTAATCGTACCAATTGAAGCGCCGTACCTTATAAGGGCAATTATTACTGCAGTACCTTGTTCCGATGCAGCGGTTATAGATCATCTGGTTAAGTCCTTCCTGGCTATGGCTGGTTGCAGCCACAGGGCAAACATTTTCGCAGGGGGCGTTATCGCAGTGCTGGCACATGACAGGCTGAAAAAGCATCGCAGGGTTTTCATCATGCCCCCTGTAATAACGGTCTATCCGCAGCCAACTCATCTCATGGCCACGCAGCACTTCCTCCCTTCCTACAATGGGAATATTGTTCTCCGCCTGACAGGCTACCGCACAGGCATTGCATCCCGTGCAGCGGTTGAGGTCTATCACCATGCCCCAGTGATGACCGGGATGTTCGTACGGAGCGTAAAGTGAAACCGGCTGCTCCGGTTCATATTCTTCTGAAAATGGATATTCCAGGATGATCCGGCGTCCTTCCATGGAATGATGAGCCTGGGTGCAGGCAAGTTCATATTGTTTTCCTGTTTTTTCCAGCTTATCAAAGTATCCGGAAAGAATGCGATAAGAATTGGAAAACGACATAAGACCGGAAACATCAAAACCCGCTAAGGAGGCAATTCTTCCGGCTTTCGGCCTTGCAAAACCCAGCGCAACGGAAATGGTACGGGAAGCCTGGCCGGGTTGAACCCATACCGGTATTTCGAGGTCGTTATTTATCCTGATCATATCCCCGTTTTTCCAACCCATTTCTTCGGCAAGGACAGGGGAAACCGCAGCATAATTATCCCAGGATATTTTGGAGACAGGATCAGGCAATTCCCTGAGCCATACATTGTTAAGTAAAGTGCCATCCCCCAGGTTCACAGACTCATACAACTGGTACTCAATCCCTTCTTTTAGTATAGGAGAAACATCCTGATAAAGAGATTGAATAGTACCGGGATTAAAAGGCTTGGAGACAACTTCTGTTTCACCGGTTTCCAGGAAACCGGTTTGCAGGATTTTATACCATGATTCTTCATCTGCTCCTGTGGAGAAGGCAGAAGGAAGTATAACTGTTTCCCAGTTATCTTTTAATATTTCATGGAAGGATTGTTTACCGCCCATCCAGGAAATGAGGATATCTTCAGGCTGCCGGGTGTCCAACAGTGGTTGTATAAGAGGTTGTGAAAGAGCATACAATCCTTTTACCGGCATGGCGTCACCCCAGGATTCCAGGTAATGATGCGCGGGACAGACAAAATTTGCGAACCCGGTGCATTCATCGGGAAAAGTTGCAATCTGTAATATAAGTCCGGTTTTTTTAAATCCATTCTTCCACTTATCCCGGAGAGGATTGTTCAATAAGGGATTGACCCCGAAAAGAATGAGAGCCCCCACCTCCCCTTCTTGCATGAGGTCTGAAAAAGAAGCGATGGCATTATCATCTCCTTGTTTAATAAGAATGGGCCGCTCAAGGTCAAGCACGGTCCCGTAGTTGCCGAGCATGGCATTGATACCGCAAACCAGCAACTGGTGATTAATGTCATTCGTGGAGCAGACTATCAATGATTTGCCTTTCCTGAGGCATAATTCAGCGGCAGTTTCAGCGGCAGCAGTATTATTTCCAGGATTTTGATTCAGGGGTGTATTACCGGTTTCCCTGGCCACAAAATTGTATATTTCCGTAAGGATTTCGATTTCTTCTGAAGGATTAACCGGAATACGACAGCTTGCCTGTGCACCGGTAAGCGTGAAGTTAGATTCAAACTGATGGTGCAGCAATGGATCACCGGAGTTTTTCCTGTCCATATATTCACGGGCAAAACCGGCCGGATTTAACCAGCTTCCCAGGAAGTCGCAGTTCACGCCCACGACCATATCTGCTTCATGGAAACGCAGAGAGGGAATGATCCTGTTACCAAACAGCCGGTCGTGAGCATCCAGTATGGCTGAATAGGAAACGGTATCATATGGAATTACCTGGACATTATTATAAATACCGGCGAACTCCTTCATCAACCGCGTTCGTGAAGGGCTGATCAGGGAAGGGGTGAGTATCACAATTGTTTTTCCGGAAGCGCTGATTTCAGCTAGTTTATCTCTTACCTGATTGTCGAGGGGTTCCCAGTCGCATACCAAACCGTTAATCAATGGTTTAGCGAGGCGGTCGGGATCGTACAATCCCAGTATGGAGGCCTGGGTTCTGGCGGAAGTGCTTCCCCATAGCCCGCTCATTTCAGGATTAGCCTCAATTTTAATGGGACGGCCATCGCGGACTTTAACCAGTATCGCTGAAAACTCCCCTCCTTCATAACGAAATGTTGCATAGTAATTGGATACACCCGGCGTTATCTCTTCCGGTTGCACAAGGTAGGGAATGGCTTTACGCACAGGCTGTTCGCAGGAGGCAACCAGGGTCATGGTTCCTATGCAATAGCCCAGCATTTTCATGAAGTCACGCCTTCCCATGGATAAAATCTCCCCGGAAGCTGAAGGGCTTTCGTGTCCTGTCTCTAAGCGGTATTCCTTGTTATAATCTTCGTTTACCATCTTGCTTCCCCATATCTTAAAAGTGACACTGCACGCAATCCCATCCACCGAGGTCTTTTACCAGCGCAGAATCTCCGGTGGATTGCAAGTTCTTTCTCAGTTCCATGTATTGGTCGCGGTAATATTCACCTTCGAAAGAACCGGATTTCCTTGTCGCATGGCAATCGAGGCACCACCCCATCGACAATTCCGTTTCCTGTCTGGCCCTGTGAGATTCCTGAAGAGAACCATGGCACTCCCTGCATTCTATTCCTCCGCTCACATAATGCAGGGCATGATGAAAATATACATGATCGGGGAGGTTTGACACCCGGATCCATGGAATTGGGACCCGGTTGGTATGATAACCCGATAATTGTGATATTTCAAAGGAGCCGGAACGGGAGCCTTCCAGGATAACTGCGTGACAATTCATGCATATTCCCGTAGCCGGGAACCCCGCTGACTTTCCTGCCCTGGCCGGCATATGGCAATACAGGCAATCGATACCATTCTGTTCGTAATGCACTTCATGGGAAAATTTCAGGGGTTGATCGGGTTCGTAACCTCTTTGCAGGCCCAGAGCAATAGCTTCCTCATAAAGCATAGCCAGCATAATTATGCTAAAAATCAGCATTAACGAGCGTTTTAATATTTTTTTCCGGAAAATATTGAACACATAAGAATCGGTTGCCAGAAAAAGAAATACAGCCAGGATGGCATAAAGAATTATCATCTTTATAAAGTTGACCGGATAATCAGGATGTTTTTTTTCTGCGAGATCATCCATGTATACCTTGAGCATAACAAGTTGGGCCGGTTCCAGTCCGGGATCCGAATGCGCTTCAAAAGCTTTATCCGACAACGGAAAAAACAGGGCTTCCTCCAGGTCGGCAACAGATTTATCACGAAATTTCATAGAGATGTCATAAGCTGATGGATTCCAGTGAAATGTATCCTGGGGTTCTGAATAGTGGCAGGAAGCACAGGAACGCAGTGTATCGCCGATATTGATGTTCATAAAGAAAAGGCGTTTCCCTTCCTGAATGCTGTCGGATGAGGTTAAAACAAATCCTAAGGAATCCGATGTCATAAATGAGGCCATGGCCGTTTCTCCGGTGCTAAACTCCAGGAATACGGCCATGGACAAGATGCGTAACAGTATCTGAACTTTTCCTTGAAGGAATATCATAGAAGATTATTTATTGTCAATTATTTAATGCACCTTGTTTGATCCACCAGAACACCAGAGCGGATTCTTCTTCTGTAAGGCTGATCAGACCGGGGGGCATATCGCTTTCCGGACCAAGCGTAATAGTGTATATTGTGCTGGAATAAGGAAATCCAGGGTAAATGGCCCCGATGGCCTTTAGGTCAGTATACGAGTTTGCAGCATCCAGGTAAATAACATCCGCGCCTTCATAATGGCAATCGAGACAATAGTGGTCCCATAATGGCTGAATATCATTACTATAGCTGACCAGCGGTATGGTATCGGGATCGCATGGGCAGTTTGGATCCATCCATTCGCTTATATCGCATGGACAAGAGCTTGGATGCGGAATAGTATCGGTATCGCAGCTGCAATTGGGATCGAGGTAATCAGAAGTATCACAGGGGCACAAGGGATGAGGTTCTGTATCGTGATCACAGGGGCAGTTGGGGTCGAGGTAGGTGGAAGTATCACAGCAGCAAAGAGTATCGCGGTCGCAATAGCAATCAAATTCAATACAATCGGAAGTGTCGCAGGTACAGAGATGTGATGGCAGAGTGTCGGTATCTTTATCGCAGGGACAATTCAGGTCAAGGTATGGAGTAGTATCGCAGAAGCAAGGTGGAGGTGCGGGAGGTGGTGTTACGATCAGCGGGCCTTTATCATCAGAACAGCGAGAAAGGGCCCATCCTGCAATTATCAGAATCATGGCATAATAAAACCGGGAAGATATTGGTTTCATCACTATTTCCGTTTTTTATAATATAAATTCCTGTGTAAGTTAAATCCGAGAAAGAAGTATCCGTCCCAGGGACTGACAGGTTCCATGGTGTATAGGTTTTGTCCCAGGATGCGGTCGGAGTTGGAGAGAATGATCTGGAAGACATGTCCTACCGGCCGGACTTCGAAACCAAGGGCAAAGGGGCATATAGCAGGTCCTGCCAGCGGGTTGACTTTGATTTCACCGGGTTCCTGCATAACAGGCGAATACTCTACTATAATGGAACTCATGAAGCTGATCTTGAACCGGGCACCCAGCGGCAGCGCGTAGGTTTCATTCTCTTCTTCCGGTTCCACCAGATTACGGTGTACAAAAGTCGGAGAAAGCTGGACGGAGAACCAACGACTGACCTTTGAAGCCACGATGACCTGGGCATTATAGCTGACCCTGTGACGGAACTTGTATTCAAAAGGAGTTGTTCCGTCGTCAAAATAACTGTTATCCTGGATAATGGGAAAATCGTCGGTCATAATGGCCGTGTTAAGGTAAAGGGATAATGAAACCGGGGTTTTCCAGTCTTTGGTTTGCCTGAAAACAGTGAACTTAGTATCGATATCGTAGTTTTTTCCGTATTTGGTGCGTCCTGCGCCAAGGCTCCACCACTCAAATACCGGGAAAATGAATCCAAAACGGATATTACTAACCAGGTCGAGACCGAAAAACTTATGGAGAGGTTCATCGTTAAGGTCAACCCTGCCAAAACGGTGCTGAAGGTTAAATTCAAAACCATTGGAAGGAGGCTGTTCAACAGTTTGTGAAGTGATAAGGGAAGTACCCTCGAAGGTTTTCTGGACGAAAGGAGTCGTTTGCCCATATAAAATACTGCCTGCGCCAAGCATCAGTATCCAGGATACAAGCAGGGGAAATACTTTCATAATATTTGGTATTAATCGTTCTGAACTTTCCGGATATACATCACAAGGTCCCAAATCTCGTCTTCGGTAAGAGCATCCTTGAAAGCCTGCATATCGCTGCCGCCGTTGGATATCCACCAGAACAATGCACCATCGGACCGGCCGGCCACCAAAGGATCTTTGAAGTTGGCGGGTTTGGTTTCTATTTCAGCGGCCTGAGGCCCTGTACCTGATCCGTTGTCGCCATGGCAGGTCCAGCATACTTTTTTATAAACCCTGGCTCCACGTAAGGGGGCTTTTGTGTCGTTTGTATAAGGATTGACCAATTGGTCTGCTTCATCGGGGATTAATAGGTTATTTACGTTCTGTGACCTAAGATAAAGAACGGTTATCATTAAGATCAGGGTCAAGAAAATCTTCTTCATGATTATTGCAGTTTGTAATTTTACTGATAAACCACATGTTTCATATGTAAATAAATCGGTAAACCGATAACTTATAAAAAGGGAAAAAACCGGAGTATTCCGGTTTTTTCCACTAAAGCGTTAGTTATGGCTTATTCGATGATGAGTTTCTGCGTTTCGCCGTGCTGGTTGCGAATGAAATAGATCCCTGAATTCAGGTTAGAGATATTAACAACGTTAGTGTTTTCACGGATAAACACCAGGTTACCGGCAGCGTCATAGATAGCAACATCGTAGGTACCGTTAAGGTGTAGCTGGCGGAAAGCGGGGTTCGGGTATACGCTGAAGCCCATTTCCTGGTTATTGTTATCGATAATGCCTTCGTTACCTTTATCCCATCCGGTAAGAGCAACGGTTACGCCATGATCACCGGAGTATGGGAACACACCACCCTGCGGATTATTTCCCGGATGCTGCAGGTTAACGAGGATGGTTTTGCCATCGGGAGTACCAACAGCGCCGGTGATCTCAGCTCCGAACGGACCAACCATGATACGGACCAGGTCATCAATAACCGGAGTTGTAATAGACATATCGAGCATGTACATTTCGCACTGTCTGCTGGGAACACCGTTGGGAACACGGTTATAGGTATTTCCGTTAAGGTCTTCACAAAGCAGCATATAATCGCGATTGTTAACGCTGATCTTGCCCATGCCGTCCATATTGGAGAGGTGTTTTGCGGGATAATCGGCAATATCCTGGGATGTTTCATTGGCGTATTCCGGTCCGCCTTCGAGGAAAACACTTACCTGGTCGGTTGCCGGATCATAAACGATTACGCGACCATAATAATCAGAATAACCACTTACATAAGGTTGTGTTCCCTGTGCGGCAGCGCGGTCATAATGATATTGGGGAATAATGCCACCCAAAGCATATTCATCCGACCACTTGGAGCCCAGATTGTCAAGGCCTGTTTCTGCGATGTAAACTTTTCCACCAATCTCAACACCCCACTCAAGCCTGTTGAACATGGTAACTCCCATAGGAATGGTGTAGTTTGCGAAGTTGAGCATCTTGTCCATATCGGTATTGTCCACTTCTATCCAGTTTCCGTTTACCGGGTCATTCAGATCATGTTTGTAAACGAAGAGTTTACCGTTAATGAAATCACCGGGAGCATTTCCTACGAATTTTGTTAACAAACCGGGGGTTCCATCTTCAAAATTGAAAACAGTTTTATTATCGGGCATAAGAACACCGCCTTCGAAGGACATGCGGCCCCAGTTATACTGTTTGTAAAGAGCAACCGCATTTTCAGGATCTATTTTCACCATCCACCCCATGTTCTGGTAACGGGCAAGAGTGGTTCCGTTAAACATAGGAGCATCAGGAAGATCCATATAGGCTCCTACTCCCTGGCCAATAATCCAATCCGTAGTATCGGGAATGTAACCAACGATCTCATTGTTACCGGCGGGAGGATACTCTTCCGCTGTCCAGATATCCCCATTGGGTCCTATAATACCACCGCAGTTATTACGGGTTTCACCAACAGTATTGATGAAATCAACACAGAAGAATTTGCCGCTGCGGCCGTCTGCAAGGGTAGTTTCAACCACCACAATAGAGTCGGTAACCGGTTCGCGGTCGATCATGAAGGAAGTCATACCACCGCCGTTTCCGCCGAAGGGATCATAGGCATTGGATTCGTGATTGATAGAGATCCAGCCGTAACCTTCATCGCTGGTTGCAGCCGTGAATCCGATGAAGTCATTGTCTTCCTTGGAAACAATGCTTCCACCTGGCTGTCCTGTCCTGTCAAGTATCTGAACCTTGTGATGTCCTCCGACAAAAACAACCTGATACTGAATATCAGGATGGGTAGGAGCCTGGAAGTCCTGATCTGCAACCCAGTCGATGGGAAACTCAGCATCACGGATATTGGTTAGTTTGTCAAAACCTGTAAGGGCAACAGTTACAGCTTTATCGCTTTCATATGGGAAGATATTGCCATTAGGATTGGTTTTGGGATGCTGTACATTGACGAAAATGGTTTTGCTGTCAGGCGTTCCTGTTCCTCCGGTCAGCTCAGCTCCAAAAGGACCAACGCCAATCCTGATCAGATCTGAATATACAGGTGCTGGATTTGAAACGTCAACCAGAAACATTTCGCAAAGATTACTAACGACACCATCCGGTTGACGGTTATAGGTTTTGCCATTAAGGTCTTCGTTCATAATAAGGTAATCAACACCATTGATGTTAATTTTTCCCAAGCCATCCACATTTGACATATGAACTGCAGGGTAATCGGCAACCGGTTGGGAAACTTCATTTGGCCATTCAGGACCACCTTCGAGGTAAACCCAAACACTGTCGGTTACGGGGTCATAAACCAAAACACGGCCATAGAGGTCGGTATAGTCGGTAGCATGGGCAACGGTTCCCTGGGCTGTTGCACGATCGTAGTGATAAGGAGCAATTACACCACCATCAGCGTATTCATCTGCCCATTTATTACCAACATCATCACGTCCGGTCTCAGCAATATATACTAATCCGTTGATCTCAATACCCCACTCAAGCCTGTTGAACATGGTTGCATGATTGGTCCATGCCCAATCAGCCATATTAAGCATCAGATCCAGATTGGTATTGTCGATTTCAAGCCAGTTTCCGTTAACCGGATCATTAAGGTCATGTTTATATATATACAGTTTTCCATTGATGTAATCACCAGGAGTATTACCTACATATTTGGTAAGCATACCGGGAGTCCCATCCTCAAAAAAGTAGAAGGTTTGCTCATCAGGCATCATCACACCGCCTTCAAACGACATACGGCCCCAGTTGTATTGTTTCATCTCTGCCTTAGCGTTTACAGGGTCAATCTTTACCATGTAGCCCATGTTCTGGTAACGTTTGATCACTTCGCCTTCAAAAGCAGGAACCATACCGTTAACTTCATAAACAGAACCGGTTCCGATTTTAAAGTTGTTCAGGTCTGAAATGTATCCTGCAATCTCCTGATTGGAGAATGGAGGATATTCCTCTGCTGTCCAGATATCACCGTTAGGTCCGATAATACCACCGCAGTTATTCCTGGTTTCTCCAACAGTATGTTTAAAATCTACCAGGAAAAACTTACCGTTTCTGCCATCGTTCAGAGTCTGCTCGGTAACGATCAGCGTATCGGTGTTCGGATCACGGGTAACCTTGAAGGCTGTCATACCACCGCCGTCACCACCGATTTCATCTAGTACCTGTGACTCATGGTTTACTGAAATAAAATAATCACCGTTTCCGGCAGGGGTAACTCCGATAAAGTCGTTGTCCTCTTTTGACATAATTGTAACAGGATTGCCGTTATCATCCAGGGCAACCACTTCATGGTAACCTCCGACAAAAAGGACCTGCGATATAATCGGAGAAGCAGGAACCTGTATGGATTTGTCATAGTTCCAGTCCACATCAATATGCGGATTGAAAAGAAGCCCGTTCTGAGCCGTCATTGCTAAAGCCCAGAAAAGCATAAGAAAAGAAATGTAGATTTTCTTCATGATAAATGGATTTAAGTTGAAATTTTGGGTAAAATTAGACCTGATGAATAAGAAGTGAATTATCTGATTGTTATGCTTCTGTTACGATAACATTATTAACTGAACTGATTCCATCCGCTAATGGATATAGCCATAATTATGAACCCATTAATACCGTAATACAATAAACGTAAAAGTGACGATTGCTGGCTTTAACAAATTATTAATATTACTAATTTGTTAAGTTAGCTACCAAAGTCCTTGAAAAACAGCGACTAATAATTATAGGCACGATACGGGAAGCCTGGGTCGCATCATTCCGGTAAGACTTAACATAATAATCACATCGGATGCACGGGAAACCCATATAAATTTTTGTATATTTGGAAAGATTAATAAATATCTGAATGCAAATTCACCTTTATGTATTTTACTATTTAACAGTATGTCAATTGCTTGACCATTTAATCCATCTTTGTATAATCCCTGAGATCTTTACAATCGAGTACTAAATAATTTATTCATTAATAAACCTCAATCATGAAAAAAACAATTACCCATCTCTCTATGTTGTTGCCTGTTGTATGTTTGGTTTTAACTTCCGGTGCGCAGGATAACAGTTTGTATTATCAGGGAGGTGAGCTTGTCAGGGAGTTGTCACAAGGAGTCAATCCCGGAGATAATCATACTGCTGTGTATGGGACCCCTTCGCTTAATCGTCACAGTTCCAGCAGAGTTTTGACGGAGATCAATTTTGACGATAAATTTTATCTTCCGTGTGCATTTGCATCTGTTGATCCCTTACAGGGTGAGTATGAAGGATATGGTGTAATATTTGGCGGGCCGACGGACTATGATGGCGGAGCGTTACTTGATGAATGTTCCGGTTTTGCGGTTACAGGGTATTCTCCACCCAATTATCTTGCTTTCAATACATTAGCTGTATTATCAGGAGGAGGCATTCCAAAAGGGCCGGAAGACATATATTTTGACCCTCCGGTTGCTTATGTGGAAATTCTGGCCGGATCATCATGGGCAGGTATTATTGACATGTTTGCCTACGACGAAATGGATAACCTCCTGGATTCCGATCAATTAACAGGAACAGATAATTTGCAGCTTATGTCCGTTACCGGTGAAAGGATTGCTAAAGTTACCATCCAGTTCAGCGGAAACGGACTGGTTCTCGACAACCTTGTCTTCGACACCTACCTGGCGCCAGACGACCTGGATATGGTTTATTTACCAGGTACACAAACGGCAAACTTTGAATGGAAATACGCAACCATGAACGGCATTGATGAAGAGTTTCTTTACGATGCCAACAACTGGATACCGGTTACCGGGGAATGGACCATTGACCCTGGAGCATATGTTGCTGAAAACCAGGGTTTAAAATCAGCAACCACGTTCTATAATTATAACTTCTCCGGTTTTGACCTGGAAGTCAAAATGAAAAAAAGCCAGGGTAGTGATTGCAATGCAGGAATATATTTCCATGGAGACCCTTCCGAAATTAATAATAATGGTAATTGGATGAATGGTTACCATTTAATTGTTTGCAATAATGGCAATTATAATATTGTCCTTTATGAGAATGGAAGTTATTATTTCATTCAGGCAATAACTTTCAGTGCAAACCTGAATACAGGAGCCGGCTCATATAACACCGTCAGAATCATCCGTGACAATGGATATATTGAAGTGTTCTTCAATGGTTTCCTTGAGGGCACCTGGTATGATGACACCTATAATTCAGGAAAAATCGGATTGAAGCTTTATGATGATAGTCCGGGAGCCGGAAAAGGATACTTCGATTATGTTAAGATCAATCCTGTTAGTGACGGATATACATTCCAGCCGGTGAACCCGTCAAAATACAGAAAGGCTTTTTCGGAAAACAATGATTGCGCCGATTGCAGCTCGTGTACTTCGGAAGATTACACGCTTGAGCTGGCTCCATATCCTCCTGAAAGCCAATTTACATTTACCGGAAACAGAGCTTTCCAGAATTTTAATTTTTATATGAATGGTAGCATAGTTGACCAAACCAGTGTTCCCAGCCATTCGTTGAGTCTGACAGATTTCATGTTATATAGTTTTTACGTAACAGCCCGGTATGATGAGGGTGAATCAAATCAAACGAACTATGAACTACTTTGGATTATCGAAAATCCATTGTACACCCAGACCCCATACAATCCGGCTAATTCATGGGCGGCATTCTCAAGCGATGCTAATAAACTGGTGCCTATGACTGTATATGACAACTTCACATCGACTGAAAACATCTATGGAATTGAATTTTTTGGAATAAATCTTAAACTCGATGGGTCATCGTATCAACCATGCAACAACGAAGATCCAATGGATTTTCTCATTAAGTTCTACGAAGATGATGCCGGAACACCGGGAGCTGAGATTGCTTCCTTTTCACCCACGATTGAAAGAATTGAAACCAATGTATTGTATACCTATAATGCAGGCATTGCCCCGCTCTTCCACTACAGGTATTATTTAACGGATCCGGTAGTACTGAATGAAGGATGGGTATCGGTACAGGCTACTTCCATTTCCTCACCTGATTGTATTTTCTTTTGGATGAGTTCACCCGAAGGTGATGGTATAGCTTACCAGTCGGACGGGATTGCGATGATTCTTATTGAGGACGTATCATTTGCGATATTAGGAGAATCTTCCGTTGGAATCATTGAAGTTCCTGAAGATGATATCCGCCTCTATCCAAATCCTGTCTCCAACCGTCTCTATATCGAATCCAACGAAGAGATATTGGAGATTACCATTTATAACCATCTCGGTCAGGAAATCTACCATGAAAAATACCGCGGAAACAATGTAGAAATAAACACATCTGACTTTTCTGCCGGGTTACACATGGTAAGTCTTTCCACCGGCGAGGGCATTACTGTAAGAAAGGTCATAGTTCAATAAAAGCAGGAAACAAAATCTTTTTTTATTTTTACCCCAGACTGGTCCAACAATGCCGTAAACTGATAGGGTATTGCAAACGGGTTAATTCAATTGTAACTTAATCCAGGAAATTGTTAAGTTATGGGTCGTGGATTGAAAGTCATATCATTACTGATCTGTCTGTTACTAAGTAACGGAATCAACGCAAATCCCGTTGAACGGGATAAAGCGGCCATCGTTGCAGAGAACTTTTATTGTCATATCCTCACTGTCGGGGATATGACTTCAAACGCATCCCTGCAGCCCGAACTTTCAACATATTATTTTCAGGATCTCCCCGTATTTTTTATTGCCGGATTCCAGGAAGGGTTTGTGCTTCTATCCACCGATAGCGACCTCCCTCCCATCCTGGGGTATTCAGCGGAGGGATTTTTCGATATTGCAAATCTTCCACCCGCGTTGGATTATTTCCTGAAAAAGTATGCAGAAGAATTAATTTCAGGATTGTTGCCTGACAAGGAAGCCAGCAAAACGAACGATAAAAATTGGGACCTATTATATAATGGTATGATTCCGGCAGACAGGGAAGCATTGTTCAGGAGCGAAGGGGTACCTCTTCTTACCTCATCCTGGAACCAGAACTACCCATACAACAAATACTGTCCGGCCGATCCCGATGGACCCGGAGGCCACGCCTATGCAGGATGTGTGGCAACGGCCATGGCCCAGGTGATGTATTATTACCGCTGGCCGGCTCAGGGAAGCGGCAGTCATGCTTACTTCAGCACGCACTACGATACCATAAAGGCAGATTTCGGTAATACTATCTACCGCTGGGAAGAGATGTGCGACGCTATCCACTATTATTCCAATGATGCCATCGCGGAGCTGATGTTCCATTGTGGAGTGAGCATCAACACGTCTTACTCTTCCAATGGTTCCGGAGCCTATTCCATTGATTGCATGCCGGCTCTGCAGGATTATTTCGGGTATTCGGATGGCATGCGTTACATCCTGCGTGCAGATGTGGGTGATGCCTATTCCGACAGCCTAAAGTTGAATATTGATGCAGGAATGCCGGTCATATACCGGGGAGGCAGTTTCTGGGAAAGCCATTCCTTCGTTTGTGACGGTTACCAGGGTGATTACTTTCACTTCAACTTTGGCTGGAGCGGCAGCGGTGATGGGTACTATCTTCTCGACGGACTGACTCCCTTTGGGTATAACCTTGTCCCGCAGCAGGCTGCTCTGACGAATATCCATCCCGGGCAGGGTTTTCCATGCCATTGCAATGGATGTGATACCCTGAGCGATATCAAAGGCTCCTTCACCGATGGCAGTGGACCATACTCATATCTGCCAAATAAGAGTTGCTCCTGGCTGATCAGCCCGGACAACCTTGATGTCAGCCAGATTATTATTACCATGAAAACCCTGGATACTGAGGAAAACATTGATGTGATCAGAATTTACGAAGGTCCGGACACTTCCTTTCCGTTGCTATATGAACTCAGTGGCCAGAGCGATGAGATCAATATCATAGCCCATTCCGGCGAGGTGTTGGTTACGTTTACAACAAACGGGGAGGATAACCGCCAGGGATTTATGGCAGAATATATATGCCTTGAGTATACTTTCTGTCAGCCGGTCAATTCCCATACATGGCTCAGCCAGTGGTTGTTTGATAACAGCGGGCCCTACCCTTATGCCGATAATACTTACTGCTCCTGGATGATACAACCCTATAACCCTTCGGTTGACAGCATATCCGGTATTAATATCGTTTTCAGTGCATTCGGTACCGAGGAAAACCACGATTATCTCAGGATATTTTCAGGTACGGATACAACGCAGGAAGCAGCAGCGATACTTTCAGGAAGCACTCTTCCTTCGGATATCCTTCTTCCTGCGGAGACCGCTTCCATGGTTTTTACAAGCGATGGTTCCGGAACAGGCGATGGATGGTCATTACGGTATGAGATTATTTATCCTGAATATTGTTCTGATACGGTAATCCTCACTGAACCTGCAGGAACGGTCAGCGACGGTAGCGGCAGCAAAAAATATGTCAACGGCAGCGATTGTTACTGGCTCATTGAACCGGCAGAAGCCACTGATCTGACTCTCACTTTCACTGCTTTTGACCTTGAGAACGGTTACGATCGTCTCAAAATCTATGATCCTTCTCAAAATCCGCCTGTCCTCCTTGCCGACCTCACAGGAAGGAAAATCCCTGCCCCTGTGAACTCCCCTTCCGGGGCTATGCTCCTTTATTTCTCAACCGATGCCAATATCAATGCAGATGGGTGGGAAGCGGAATATCAAACCGGAAATTTCGGGATAGCAAAAAATGGACAGGAAGAAGGCATATGCATTTACCCTTTGCCGGCCCATGAGGAAGTCTTTATTGAATTTTCTTTTCCAACCCGGCAAAATATGCAGATAACCTTTTACGGTTGCAACGGTACTCAAATATGTTCACCTATACAAATCTCACCCGGAAATAAAAAGATAAGGCTGGACATCAGCCCAATACCACCCGGCTTATATTTCCTGGAAATCCTTGGCGGAAATGAACGGAGCATCCATAAGCTCCTCAAAACGCCATAAGATGAAAACTCAAATATCAACATTATGCTTCATAGCTTGTCTATGCAGCCATGGTTTTACCCAGGAAAAACCTCCGGTAGCGGTTGATGATTATGCAGCAACAGCGACCGGACAAACCATTGCCGTGAACGTACTGGCCAATGATTATGGCATGGAAGGCCATTATCTTAAAATCTTTAATGCCATTGATATGCAGGTTAATTTTAACGACAGTCTGATCATTTTTACGCCCGATCCTGAATTCTCAGGGGTTAAAAAGCTAAAATACCTGATAAAGGATACTGTTAACGGTCTTTATTCAGGAGTGGCCTGTTTGTATATCAGTGTAGGCAATCCATTAAATGAAAAAGAGATCCCACCTGAAAATCATATCATTACGATCTATCCCAATCCGGCCGGTGATTATCTCAGTATTTCAGGCATACCGTCCGGTTATAATGGCAATTACCAGATCCTGGATATATCCGGAAGAAAAGTTATGGAAGGTAAAACCAGCGAAACCCTGAATGTTTCAGGATTAGCACCGGGATTGTATGTATTCAGGATTATCTTCCCTTTACCCATTTTAAGCCACTCCGGGCAGTCAAAACAGGAACATAAAAATTCGTTTTGGACTTATAATCAGATAGTAAAGTTATAATAAGATAATAAAAACCCCTCTGTGTAACTCTGTGAAACCTCTGTGGTACTCTGTGAAATAATTACACGGAGTTACACAGAGGTTTCACAGAGAACCACAGAGGGGTTTTGGCATTTCTAATAAACCGTGATTTAAGAAAGCATCCTTAAAAAAAACACTCAGGGATAAGCCATAAAGGTTTATTTTTGGACTTACAAAACTACACGATGAACTATTCCTGCTTACTAACACGACAAAGCCACTTTCTGTCCATTATTCTCATACTTTTATCTACTGGCATGCTTTCTCACGCTGCCAGCAGCGATAGTCTGCTTCAGCTGTTACCAGGGACAAGCGGAAGGGAAAGAGTAGAATTGCTTAACCTCATTGCCCAGGAAATTGCTGAGGACAATCCGTCGGAAGCTCTTCAGTACGCTGGAGAGGCGCTGGCCCTTTCTCAAAAGGCCGGTTACCGCAAACAGGAAGCCCTGGCATTGAAAATCCTCGCGGATGCTACGTATTACCTGGAAAATTTTACCGGCGCTATTGATTACTATGCCGCATCGGCAGAGGTAGTTCTTGATATGAACGGAGAGGAAGATCCTGACTATATCCGGCGAATTGGGGATATCGGCTATTGTTATAATATAATGGATCAAAGCGGGAAAGCCTATTATTATTTCATGAAGGAGCTGGATCTGGCTATAAAAATAAATTTTCAGGATGAAATAGCCACAGCTCATAACAACCTTGGATATATTTACACTGAATGGGGCGATTACGGAGAGGCAGCAGATCATTTTAAAAGCGCGTTGGAGATTGACAGGGCCGCCGGAGTCACTACCTATCTTTCCACAGCCTACAATAACCTCGGGAAAGTATATGAGTTATGGGGCAAATACGATGAGGCCATTTCCTGGTATACCGAAGCACTGCGCATTGACGAAACAAGGGGTAACAAGGCCGGTATAGCCGTCAGGATGAGCAATATAGGCACGACATACCTGACATGGAAAAAATATCACGAAGCCCTGGATTATTTTGAAAAAGCACTGGAGCTTGAACGACAAGTGGGTGATGGAGCCAAAATTGGCCGCCGGCTGGCTTATATTGGCGAGACCTGGTTAGCACTTGATAATCATAACCTTGCCCTATCCTATTTTAAGCAGGCTCTCCCCTTCTTTCAGGCAAGGGCACTTGATCATGACCTCGCACGCTTGTACAGGAGCATGGGGAAATATTATCTGTCAATTGGCAATTACCGGGAAGCCTTGAATTACTTTGAGACAAGTCAGGAACTGGCCAAATCAGGCAAGCTTAAGCCATTGCTAATGAGCAACCTGAGAGACCTTTCGGAAGTTTATGAAAAAACCGGACAAGCTACCCAGGCTTTATCGGCATATAAGAGTTTTTCGGAAATGAAAGACTCTGTTTTTACTACCGAAAGCAGCAAGAAACTGGCCGAATACAGGGCACGTTATGAAAATGAGCAGATACAACATGAAAACGATATCCTGAAAAAAGATGCCGATCTCCGCAGAAAAAACCATGCATTCCTTTGGGTGCTGTTCAGCCTGGTTGCCACAGCGCTGGCTTCGACACTGATCATCTTCCGCTTTCGGGCGGCCAACCTCAGGCAGCAAAAGGTTATTGCCGAACAACACGCTGAAAACCTGCATAAGGACCTGGAACTGAAGAACAACGAGCTGGCTTATCATGCCATGTGCATCGTTCAGAACAATGAAACTGTCAGCCGCATGACGGAATCTGTAAAAGAGATGCTGCAAGCCGATCAGCCACCGGAAAAGCTGGGAGATATCCTGGATCACCTGAAAACCATGAAAAATGATAAAGCCTGGAAAGAATTCGAAATCCGGTTCACCCAGGTACATAGTGAGTTTTACGACCGTTTGCAGGCGACATTCCCAGACCTAACCCCCAACGAGAAAAAACTTTGTGCATTTTTACGACTGAATATGACCACCAAAGATATTGCTGCCATTACCCATCAGACACCTCATAGCATTAATGTAGCCCGAACCCGGCTGCGAAAAAAACTGAACCTGTCCAATAATGAGGAGAACCTGATTAATTTTTTGATGAATTTCTAAAAACCTCTCTCCTTGTAACTTATGAAACCTGTATCAATAATGTGACCGTCTCTTAACGGTCACGTATTGTTTTTGTATGCCCTCATTTCTTGCTCAACCCCTTTCCATTCCCGCATATTTGCAAACCGGCCAAAAAAACGGGATCAATTGTATGTCACATAGCAAAGAAGAAATCGCCGAACAAATTCAGCGTATGCTGATGGAAAAATCCGCAGAAAACGAAGCACTGCGTAAACTGCTGGCTTCCATGCATCTGCCGGATATTGAGGATAATCAGCTTCAAACCGGAAAAGAATAAGCAGCTAATTAAAAAACCCAATGATGAAAAAAGCATTTACCCTCTCTTTAATTTTGGCAATAGCCTTTATAATGAACTCATTCGCAGAAACAACAGATTTCAGCGGAGATATTTATGTAGGGAGCGACCAAACGTATACCTCCCTCACCCAGGATAGTGATGCCGGGTTGTTCAAAGCGCTGAACAACGGAACGGTAACAGGGGATATAACCGTGTATATCACCTCCAATACCCCCGAAACCGGTTCCATCCCCCTTAATGAATTTGCCGCTCCATACACCCTGACCATCAGGCCTGATGCAGCGGAAGAGCGCAGAATTGCAGGAAATTGCACATTCAGTCGTGGAATCGTACAACTGAATGGAGCAGACAGAGTCACCATCGACGGAAGTTACGGTGGTTCGGGACATTATCTGACTATTGAGAATTCATACTGGAACAACCAGGTGGCAGCTATACAGTTTACCAGCACCGGTGCAGGATTGGGATGTACCAACAATACCATAAGAAATTGCATCATTAAAACCGGGTATAAAGATGGAGACAGCTATGGAATATACCTGGGTGGCTCCAACCTTGGCACCTCCTATCCTGGCCCGGATAATGACAACAACACTTTTGAAAACAATATCATAAACGATGCTTATTACGGGATCTACGTCAAAGGAAACTCCAGCGGTTGGGTCGATGGCCTCGTGATCAGCGGAAATAGCTTTGGAACCACCTCAAGCTCCATAGGATATACCGGTATTTACGTGGAATATGCCGACGGTGCTGAAATCAGCCATAATAATATAACAAATTTTACCGGCACCAAAAACAGCTTAAATGGTATTTGGATCCATACCGGAGTGCTCAACACGGAAGTTTCCGAAAATACGATTCACGGAATATACAGCAACACCGGAGGCGTCAAGGGCATAAGGGCGTATAACACTTCTGCATCATGCGGTATAATTTTGTATAATAACCTGATCTATGATATCGGAGGGCCGGGCGACAGCAGTCCCGAGACTTACGGAACATTAGGAATATATATTTATGGCGCAAACGATGGAATAAAAATATACTATAACACTGTTAACCTTTACGGGACATACAGTAAAAACTCAGCAACCAAATCTGCCGCCTTTTACACTGATAACGGACCAACAGGACTTGATATCCGGAACAATATCTTCTGCAACAGCATTTACAACAGTAACCACAGCGGTGCCAAAGCATATGCCATATATAATGAAACATCCAGCAGTGCCATCTACACGGAAATAGATTACAACGACTATTATGTATCAGGAACACAGGGCATTTTGGGTTACCTATCGTCCGATAAAACTACGCTGGAACAATGGCAAACAGCAACCGGAGAAGACGATAACTCCCTGGCTGTTGATCCCCTGTTCCGTTCATCCAGCCAGCCTCAGCCTGTAACCGGGTCGCCTGTACTGGATGAAGCCACACCGCTGGCCGCTGTAACCACCGATTACCTCGGAGTCACACGTGATGCCACTACTCCCACCATGGGAGCCTATGAAGAAGCCTATGTCATTCCTACGCTCGACTGGGCCAACCTGGAATCCCCAGCTTCCGCGACGGCACCGGAAGGAACGACCCTAAGTGTAACCGCTCAGGTACGTGAAAACGGGGTAACCACAGGACAGGGGCAGGGAGCGGGCATAGAAGCCTGGATAGGCTGGAGTACCTCCGATACGGATCCATCTACCTGGTCGGACTGGGTTGAAGCAAGTTACAGCGGTGACGACGGCAACAACGATGAATATACGGCCTTGATCTCCGGGGATTTTGATGCGGGAGACTATTACTTTGCAAGCCGTTTCAGGATCACCGATGGTAATTACCAGTACGGAGGTTATTCCGTCGGTGGTGGTGATTTCTGGGACGGAAACTATTATGTGTCCGGGGAATTGACCGTGAGCAACAACAGCGTTAGCTGGGCAAATATCCACTCACCGGATACGGTCGATGTAATGGACGGCAATACCACGGAAATATACGCCAGGCTTGAGGTTCCGAATGTTACAAGCTTAGATAGCGCATCAACGGGCATTGTTTGTTATATTGGCTGGAGCGACCAGGACACCGATCCTTCTACCTGGAGCGACTGGGAAGAAGCTACCTTTAACCAGCGCGACGGCAACCATCATGAATATGTCGCCACACTGGGAACCGGATTGGCCCAGGGAACGTATTATTATGCCAGCCGCTTCACATTGTGCAACGATGCCCCCGTCTATGGAGGCTATAGTGATGCCGGAGGCGGATTCTGGAATGGCACAACAAATATCTCCGGAGTGCTGAACATCACCCCGGTCATGCTGAACGTTCCCTTTAGTGAAAACTTCGATAGCTACCAACCACCACTCTTACCCGGTGGATGGACAGTGGAAGATGCAAACATGAACGGAGTTGCATGGGAAAACTACTCTTATATGATGGCAACCTATTCGTTTGGCACGGAAGCAATGGACGACTGGTTTTTTACACCCGCGATCAGTCTTACAGCCGGTGTTACCTACAGGCTTGGGTTCACCTACGCTGTTGATGATGAAACCAGACCCCATAAACTGGAAGTTAAATACGGCGATGCAAACAACTCGGCAGCCATGACATCCTCCGCTATTTTCAGCAACACCAACATCACCAATACCATGTTTGAAACAGCAGAGTGTGAGCTTACCCCATCGGTAACAGGCATTTATTATATTGGCTGGCACGGATTCAGCAATGCGGACATGTACTCTCTGTATGTAGATGACATTGAATTCGAAATGATTAATTCCTGGTCAGGCCTGATAAATCAATACTGGAGCAATCCGGGTAACTGGGCTTCGGGATATGTCCCCACTTCCGCTACAAATGCCAGTATTACCAGTCCTCACCAGGTAATTGTTGACATTCCCGATGCAACATGCAGAAATCTTACCATACAGAACGGTGCCAAGCTGACCATTAATCCGGGGATGGGTTTGCATGTTACCGCAAGCATTATTAACCCGGGATTGGAAGCAGGTTTGCTTATTCTCAGCGACAATACCGGGACAGGAAGCCTCTTACACAATAATGCCGCCGTAAGGGGAGTCTTTCAGCGCTATATTGCAGCCAGTGATTGGGTAAATGGCACGGGCGACTATCATTTTGTCTCTTCTCCGGTGATCAACGCTGAGATATCCGGAAACTGGACACCGGTGGGCGGCGGCGATGATTATGATTTCTTTGGTTATGATGGAGGACTGGATCTTTGGCTGAATCAAAAACTCCCGGAAAACAGCATTACCAATTTTGAAGAAGCAACAGGCTACCTGGTGGCTTACCAGCAGGACAAAACGCAGGTTTTCAGCGGTGAACTCAATGTTGGCGGCGTAAGCTGGAGCCGTAGCATAAATCAAGACACCTATGTTCTGACGGGCAATCCCTTTGCCTGCGCCATAAGATGGAACGGTGCCGGAGCAAGCTGGATGCTGGATGGTGTTGCGGATATTGCAAAGATATGGAACCGGGCAAACCTGAGTTATACCGATCTGATGCCCGGTGATATCATCCCGGCCACCAATGCATTTATGGCTTTAGGAGAAGGCATTTATGCAAATGTTACCGTACAGCTTAGTATTCCCCCGGATGCCCGTCTGATCAGTTCCACTGCATTTTACAAATCCGATGAAACTCTGGGTATATTCCTGAAAGTCAGCGAAGCAGGAGGCGGATCGGCCCAGGAAAGCAGGATCATGCCGCATGAAGCCGCATCGGGAAGCTTTAATCCAGACTGTGACTCGAAATTTTACGCAGGATATGCGCCCAAATTTTACTCGATGAAAGGGAGTGAGCCATTATCCACCTACGCTGTGAAGGATTTTACCCAGGTACAGGCTATCCCCTTTGGATTTGAGAAGAATGAAGCAGGTGAGTTTGTCCTGGAGATGATCAAAGAAAAATCGATCGAAAGCCCTGAGGTATACCTGAGCGACCTGAAGACCGGGGTCGTTCAGAACCTCAGCAAAAATCCTGCATATCACTTTATTTCAGATAGTTGGGATGACCCAAACCGCTTTGTCATCCATACAGGACAGGTGAGTATTGCTGATCCGGAGCAGGAAAATGAGCTTTATGTGTACTATCATAACCATATAATTAGTATCTTTGCACCCGAAACCAACTGTACCTTAAATCTCTACGACACCCGCGGGCGCTTGCTGAAAAGCCGAAAATTAAATAATTCCGGACTACAGCAAATCCCTGTAAACCTCGAAAATGGGATTTACATAGTGCAGCTAATAAGCGAAAAAATGAACAAATCCGGGAAAGTATATGTTGATAAATAGCAATATGGCCCAGCTACTAATACTTTGATTAAACAAAAAAGCAAAATGACCAGACACCCAGCACCCCAGCACCCCAGTACCCCAGTACCCCAGTACCCCAGTACCCCAGTACCCCAGCAACCCAGTAACCCAGTAACCCAGTAACCCTCTATACATCAAGTCAAACATAATAACAATATAACCATGAAACACCTCATTTCAACCCTAATCATAGCCTTATTTCTGACCATTTTCGTATCAGGAACTGCTTTTGCCACTTCTCCCCCGCCACCACCGCCAGGACATGGCTCCTCAGGTAACGTCCCCGGAGGCGGTGCACCCATTGAAGGCGGGATTGCCATACTCTTATCGCTTGGACTGGGATATGCCGGGATGAAGGTGTATAGGGCGAGGAGAAAAGCGTTGGTGGAGTGAGATGCCTCGGCTTCGCTCGGCACAGGGTGCTGGGTACTGGGTACTAGGTACTAGGAACTAGGAACTAGGAACTAGGAACTAGGTACTAGGTACTAGGCACTAGGAACTAGGCACTGGTTGCTGGAGTTGGGGTGTGAGTGTGAGTGTGAAGATAAGGGCATACTATCTTTTCATTGATTGAGAGATTACATTTTCCGGAATAGGGTATTCTTCTTTTTTGCATGGGATTGAATTTGATCTGCTGCAGCGCCATAAATTTCCCGGTAACTGCGTGCCATTCAGAAGTTATTAACAACAGTCCTTAACCAAACCGGTGCCTCGTCCGGCAATCAACAACTTACAAAGCTGAAGGGTGACGAATCAGGTAACAAGCCGCAAGCTTCAGGTAACAAGCCGCAAGCTTCAAGTCACAAGCCGAAAGCTTCAGGTCACAAGCTACAAGGCACAAGCCATCCCACTCCCTTCTCATTTCTCATTTCTCATTTCTCATTTCTCATCTCTCATCTCTCATCTCTCCTTTCTCCCCTCTCCCCTCTCCCCTCTCCTTTCCCCCCTCTCCCTACCCTAAGTAACTCACCCCCCGCCCCTTCCCTATTCACGTAAATTGTTAATAAATTTCCGAAAATAATATACAATCTACTTGATTACATAGTATCCTTGTTGTATATTAGCCAGGCTAATTATTGGGTACGTGAGGATACAATTCAACGAGAAATTACCTTCATCGCACAAAATGGATTTTGTGGGTGGAGGGTTTTTTGTTTGATGACAATCTATCAGCACAATTTCTCACATAGCCAGAGAAATTTTTATTTTTTTGGACGAACATAGCAACAAAGAAATACAATTTAGAATAATTAATAAAAAACCTGTTATATGAAAAAAATTACGCTTTTCTTTACAGCATTATTATTGGTGTTTTCAATTACTCTTGATGCTCAAATCTTTGTTGATGTTAATGCAACAGGCAATAATGATGGTAGCTCATGGGAAGATGCATACAATGATTTACAAACTGCCATCTCGGCAGCAACATCAGGTAATGAAATTTGGGTCGCTAAAGGAACTTATTATCCCACAGCAACAACGACAAGAACCATTTACTTTGAAATGGTTAGTGGAGTTGCTGTTTATGGAGGGTTTGCTGGAACCGAAACATCCACAATCCAGAGAACCAATTATGGAGTAGGAGAAGCTAATGAAACCATTCTTAGCGGTGATATTGGAACACAGGGAACTGATACAGATAATTCATACCATGTGGTAACATATAGTGATGCTAATTCATCTACCCGTTTGGATGGCTTTACAATAACTAAAGGTTACGCCAATTCTTCATCCAGTGATGACAAAAAAGGTGGAGGTATCAATAATCAAGCCACAGCAGGAAATACCAGTAGCCCCCAGTTTATTAGTTGTAATATTTTAGACAACTATGCAGAGTGGCATGGTGGCGGTATGTATAATTATGGTAATCAAGGAACAGCCAGTCCAACATTTACTAATTGTACTTTTAGTGATAATTCAACAATTCAAACAGATAATGTTGGTCGTGGCGGTGCAGTTTATAACTATGCTTATAGAGATAACGCAATTGTAAATCCAACCTACCTTAATTGTGAATTTACCAACAATACAAGCCGTGGACAAGGTGGAGCAATGGTAAATAATTCTTATGTTGCGAGTGGGGATGTCATAGCAGCAATCTGTAGTCCAAGTATTACATCCTGCACCTTTGAAAACAATTCTGTTACAACAACGTCTTCTTCATGGTACGGAGGAGGTGCAATAATGAACTGGGCTGGTCATTCTGGAAGTGTTTATGGTGTATGTAGTCCGACAATTAACAATTGTACTTTTAATAACAACAGTGCGAATCGTGATGGAGGAGCTTTATTCAACATTGGCAATGATGGAATATGTTCACCAGAAATTACTGGATGTACATTCACCAATAATTCGGCTGGATACAACGGAGGTGCCATAATCAATAAAGGATATTATGGGACATGTAGTCCAACTTTTTCAAAATGTAAGGTACAAGGAAATACCGCAGTGCGTAGAGGCGGAGGAATTTATAATTATAGCACCGGAAGTTTCACTAATAATATGTCCTTCACAAACTGCCTTGTTACTGGAAATAAGCAAACATCTTCAGACTACGATTATGAAGGAGGTGGCGGTGGAATGTACTGTGACAATGGAGGATCTTCCTCAATATTAAGCATACAAATTATGAATTGCACCTTCACTGGCAATTGTCTAACAGTTGATGAAGGAGGCTCTGGAGGTGGTGCAATCTATTTCCTTGAAGATAACGGAACACTCACTGCTACCGTGACAAATAGTATTTTATATAACAACTATGACCACGGTTCTGCAAGTTCGCAAATATATCATAATGGTTGTACTCCTACATATAATAATTGCATTGTAAATCAAGGTTTTGGAAGCATGACAGGAAGTAATATCATTTGGATTGATCCCAAATTCACCCAGGGGATTGATGCTCAGAATGATCCTCCTACTACTTCTGGCAATTTTTCACTTTTGGTTAATTCTCCTTGTATCAATTCCGGTACTTCCACAGGGGCTCCTTCAGATGATATTGATGGAAACTCAAGACCATTACCGGCAGGTACAAATCCTGACATGGGAGCTTACGAGTATACACAAATGTCTTCCACTGCACCCAGTGGATCAGGAACATCAGGTGATCCATACCTGATCGCTTCAGTTGATAATCTTGCTTGGTTACAATATGCTTTGTGGGATTGGGATGCATATTACCAATTATCAGATAACATCAATGCTTCTTCAACTTCTTCTTGGAACGGTGGAATTGGGTTTATTCCTATCGGAATTTCAGGATACCGATATATTAGTGGCTCTGCATCTTATATTGGAGCATTTACTGGTTCTTTTGATGGTAATGAAAAAGTAATTTCTGGTCTATATATAAACAATCCTTCTTCATATTATCAAGGTTTATTCGGATATACTAATGGTGCTACCATTCAAGACATTGGAATTGAAAATGCCAATGTTACTGGAGATCAATATGTTGGCGTGCTTGCAGGAAACTTAACCAATTCTACCGCAATTTCAGGATGTTATGCTACAGGTACTGCATCAGGAGCATCCATTGTTGGTGGACTAATTGGTAGAATTACACAAGCCAATACAGTTTCAAATTGCTACGTAAATGTTGATGTTAGCAGTACTACTAGTTTTACTGGTGGGTTTGCTGGTTATAATTATTACGGTGGTATAATCGCAGAATGTTATTCTTTGGGAAATGTATCGTCAACTGGAACAGGATATATTGGGGGTTTTGTGGGATATAATGTCAATACAGGAACTTCCATCAGCGATTGCTTTAGTAAAGGCTCAGTTAATGCTCCCTCATCAACAAATGTGGGTGGATTTGTAGGAAGAAATAGTGATGGAAACGCTACTATCTCAAATTGTTATAGTGTTAGCCCCGTTACTGCAAGTGGCACATCATACGGTTTTCTTGACTACAATAGTGTTAATCCGGGACCATCAGCTTGCTTTTGGAATACAGATATAGTTACAGTGGGTGCCGGAGGAAATTACTTAACCGGTATTGTTGGGAAAAACACTTCGGAAATGAAAACCCAATCAACATTTTCTAATGCAGGATGGGATTTCACTAGTACATGGACTATAAATAGCTCATATAATAATGGATATCCATATTTACAGGGTACCAATCCTCCTTCAACGATTTTTACTTGGAATGGAACAACAGATCATGAGTGGAACACATCTTCCAATTGGGATATTGATGCCATTCCCGGAAGCTCAAACGATGTAGTTATTCCAAACGTAGTTAATGACCCAATAATAAACGATGGAGCGGCTGCGACATGTTATGATCTTGTATTGGGTACCAGTGCCTCACTTATTATCAATCCAGGTAAATCACTCACAATTGAAGGAAATTTAACCATTGTTGATGCAAAAGATGCGGCTAGTTTTACCATAGAAAGCTCTGAATCCGGAACCGGCTCCGTCATCATCACAGGCTCTTCTTCCGGCTCCGTTACCGCCAAACGCTACCTTAGTTCCGGGAAATTCCATTACGTCTCCTCTCCCATCAATTACTCGGGAACCGG
>JAHJRE010000218.1 GCA_018831055.1 Bacteroidota bacterium | reverse complement strand
TCAGCAATGAGTTTGTTCAGGATAGTGACTTCAGCGGCGAGGATAGTATAATAAAAGTTGTGCATTTCCCAGCTTTCGCGTTGACCACTTGCATCATAGTATATACCGTCTGTTTCTAGTCCAAGGTTGAGAAGATCGCGATAGTTTGAATCTACGAGCATCCTCATTTCATCCTTATATTGTTCGAGACGTTTTTTAAGCTCGTTGGCTTTCCCTTGATTGATAAAGTAATTGGTAGTTCTGTCGTATTTATCTTTACCTTTAACGCTTTCCAGGTCAAGAACGAGCTTATCAATGGTTTTTCCGGGATTAAGTGGATCCGGAACCTGTTCAACCCTGTAAAATTCCTGAATTGTTGTAATGGAATCGGTTCTTTCTGAATACTGAACAATTTCGAATTTTATTTTATCAATATATTTGATCATATCATTCGAGAGTGTACGTGCTTCCAGAGCTCTTTCCCAGTAGGGTCCTACTTTGTTCTTATTCAGGTTATACTGAAATTCGAACTGTTCGTAGGTATTGTCGATTTTCGTTTTGATGGTTACGTTAGTATCCTCCATCCCTTCATTCACGACAAGAAATGCGTCCAGAATGTCCTTGGAAACGTTGAGTGCAAGCAATGCAGTCAACACCAGGTACAGCATGGCGATCATTTTTTGTCGTGGTGTTTCTTTATATCCTGCCATAAAGCTTTAAATTTTTTAATCTTTCGACCTAATAATGATTATTGATTATCCGGGAAGGTTCACATTCATGGCTGTAAGCATTTTGCCATAAACTTTATTGAGAGCGGAGACTCTTTCCGTCAGCATATCCAGTTCATCTTTGTATTTAGCGGTTTTGTCACTGGATGCATTAAGAGTCTGGAGGAATTTGCTCAATGTTTCCTGGAGTTGGTCAATAGATTCGACTTGTTTGCTGGATCCTTGCAGTTGCAGTTCAAAGGCAGCATTCAGGGCGGCAAGATTATCTTTATATTGGGCCGTATTCTCAACGGAGGCATTCATATTTTCGAGGTACTTTTCTACCGTTTTCTGCATCATGGCAGAAGTTTCGACATTACGGTTAATTGCCTGTAGTTGTAATTCGTAAACGCTGTTGAGAGCAGTAAGGTTATCGGAAATTCTTTTCATCTGTTCGTTGTATGTTTTTCCGTCGACTGACTGGATATTGAGAGCATCAGCGGAGCGGGTAAGCACTTCAGATGATTTAGCATAATGGTCTGCCAGAGAATTCAGGGAAGTGGCAGCGGCCTTAACGCTCTTTGTATATTCGTTTGTAGCGGTGAGTTCTTCGCTAACGGACTGAGAGGCCTGGCTATATGCTTTAGAAAGGCCGGCTGCGCTTTCGGAGGCGCTGCGAATGCTTTTCGCATAGTCTTCAGAAACATTAGCATCTTTAGAGAGGACGTCGGATGTTTTTCTATAAGCGTCCGTCAGATCTTTAACGGAGGATGCGGCATTTTTCACGTTGCTGACATACTCATTGGTAGCGACGGAAGCGTCAGTAATGGTTGTTAGTTTTTTTGCATTTTCACTAAGGTTTCGAAGTCCGCTACCCAGGTTATTGATCAGGTCCTGGTCGATTTTCGCTTTTTCCAGCATATTATCGAGTTCCTGAGTAGGTTTTTTACCCCCACCTTCACCACCTTGGTGGTACATTCCGGCGAGTTCAGGATAAACGAGGCTCCAGTCAGGTTCTACGTGCGGTGGTTCCCAGGCTGAGAAGAAAAAGATGATGGCTTCAGTTCCAAGACCGATGATAAGCATTAAATCAGCTCCCGGATAGTGATTGATTTTGAACAAAGCACCGAGAATAACGATTGATGCTCCGAGTCCATATACTTTGGCCATAAAATTTCTATAGCCCCTACTTCTTACAAAACTAAATGCACCCATGTTTTAAAATTATTAAGTTCGAATACTAGTTTTTGATAAATGAATTATGAAATTGGTTTAGATTAGTTATACACTTTTGAGGCTCGCGCCGGATTATCGTCTTTATTTCTACCCAGGAAAGGTTGCATACACCTGAAGCCTATATAGGATTTGGAAGTATCCTGGTACTCGTATGAACGGGTTGAAACTTCGAGGTAATAAGCGATATCTTTCCATGATCCACCACGGATAACTTTGCGTTTCATGGCAGGAGGATCGGATTCTTTTGCATTATAGGTATAATTGGGGTTCATATCCCATGTAAAATTGTAGGAAACGGGATCGAAAGCGCTGTTGGTCCATTCTGCGACATTTCCTGCCATGTCGTACAGCCCCCAGTCGTTGGGAGGATAGTGAGCCACAATCACAGTACGGAGGCCACCATCATCGATATAGTTACCGCGCAGAGGTTTGAAATTGGCCAGGAAGCAGCCTTTATCGTTACGAGTGTAAGGTCCGCCCCAGGGATACGGGCTAAGTTCGTAACCACCTCTGGCAGCCCATTCCCATTCGGTTTCAGTAGGAAGGCGGAATTCGGCTACAGCGGATTCACCTTTTTTGCTTCTGAGATATCCGTTTCGAAGTTCAGTTCTCCAGATACAGAAAGCTCTGGCTTGTTTCCAGTTAACACCAACAACCGGGTAGTGATCGAAGGCTTCATGCCAGAAATATTTTTCTGTCATGGGATCGTTGAAGGAGTATGTATAATCGTGGATCCAGCAAAGGGTATCGGGGTAAACATTTATGATTTCTTTTCTGACATAGACCGAGCGGTCGCGCATACCTTGTGGGCGGTTGGAGAACATAGCATCTTCAGCATTTCCTTCCACTGTATTATCTTTTCTGGCAGCAGCCTGCAGGTCAACCCAGTAGTATTCATAATATAATTTTCGGGTATCTACTTCCTTACGACGGAAATATCTTTCATGTTCCGGAAGATACATATCTTCCAATGCGGATTGAATTTCCGGTTCATCGGTATCCCATGGCACATCTTCATCCCAGTTGACCCGCGGGGGATCAATAATGGCGCCTTTTTTCGTTTCCGTCAGGATGTATGGAGGATCTGTAATACCATTATCATAGAGCATCCACCGGGCAATGGAATCCCTCACCCAGTAAACGAATTGACGGTATTCGTTGTTTGTGATCTCCGTCTCGTCCATGAAATAGGCGGAAACGGAAACAGTTTTTGGTTCATGCAACTGTCCGTAGGTTATATCCTGATCCCCAGTACCCATGGTAAAACTACCTTGAGGTATAAAGACCATTCCATAAGGATCGGGTTGATAAAACCCTTTGGATTTTCTTCTGACTCCTACTAGTTCTCCGTTTCCCGAGTTAGTACAGCTGTCAAAGATGATTAGAAAAGACAAAGCCAGGAGATAAAACGGTGCTCTTTTCATTGTGTCGAAAATTTTGTTATGTTCGAAACGATACTGATAATCAAATATTATTCAAAGTGGCTCCAAAAATAGTGAATCTAAACAAATTATAAACAAAAATTCAAATTTTTTACAGGAACCTTGTATTTTTATAACTCTTTCTTGCTTTTTCGGTTTGTATTTTGAAACAGTAATTAACCATAATTTCGTGACTACCGCCCGTACGTGATAATCCCAATTTGGATGTTGTAATATCGTAAGAATAGCCAATTTTGAAGTTTTTAAAGGCTACACCTACAATAACTCCTACCGCATCCTGAACTCTGTAATTAAGACCTCCCCAGAACTTTTCGTTATATTTCAGCAGAGCGCTTATATCGTACTGAACCACCGAAAAGTTGGTTTTGATTAGTAATGAGGGTTCCAGAATAAATGAAGGATTTCTGGGAAAGACAAATTCATATCCCCCATTAATGTAAAACGTTCTGTCAAGTTTCATATATAAAACATGAGCTCCACCTGTTGAATCTGTACTACTGGCCAGTTCTTTTCCCTTGGATTCCAGGAGTTGGTTGGCTGAAATGCCAATATAGAACTGATTAGGGACTTGATAGAACAATCCGAGAGAGGCATCAATTAACATTTCACTTTCTTCGCCACTGAGTTTTTCCAGGAGAGGATCCGGTTCGGCAGGTTCCAGCTTGGAAAAGTCAATGTATTTATTGTTAAAACCGATCATAGCTCCTATTCCCAAGGTTCCGAATCCCATTTCTGTGTGATAGGAGTAACCAACCTTAACATTAATATTTTTTTCAAAACCAAGCTTATCCTGCATGATCACCGCACCTATCCCACCGCGTAGTAATTTGACAGGAGAATGTATGGTGAGAAGGAAAGTCTCCGGACCCACTTTATTCCCGTCTGCGTCCTTGAAGCTAGCCCATTGTTGCCTGACGATGCCGGTGGCACAAATTCCGCCTCCCATCCCGGCAAATCCGGGATTTATTGTCATGTTATTAAACATGTTCTGTGTAAACTGGGGCTCCTGCTGGGCGTAAAGCCCAATACCTGTCAGCGATAGTGCTATCGCCATAATAATCTGTATATGTGCAGGTTTCAATTTCATCCGCTCTTAAAAAGGCAAGCTAAAGTAATATTTTTTTTTAACAATCAACAAATGTAACAGCCAATATATAAAAATCGGTTTAAGAAGACAATAAGATCCGGGTAGTTAAAAAATTGGTCAGGGTTAATCTGTAACGGAAATTAGCATCACAAATTATCCGGTTAAACGCAAATCCCGGAAAAATGTTTTAATTTATAACGGGTATAATCAAAAATAAGCCCGTAGTTGTGCACTGCCGATATGGACTGTTCCGGATCCGGGTGATTTTCTTCCTTCGTAGATCAGATTTAGTTGGAGATGCTGGGCTATATTTTGTTGGTATCCGATGCTCCAGACACCATTTTTGCCTGGTTGAAATCCGTTGAGCATTTCAAAGGCCAGAGCAGTACCTGCAAGTGCTGTGTAGGTTATATCCAGGTAATTTGCTGTTATCAACAAGGTTGCCTGGTTTACAATTTTGTAATTCAACTCGATACCGGCATCATGAATACGAGTCGTTTCTCTCTCAGGTGATTGTGTGTTTTGCTTGAATTCATAGCGATACTTTATATCAATCCGTAATGTGGTTCCGGGTTGATAGCTTATTTTGGGTGATATAAGGCTATTGTTGATCGAATAGTCTTTTGCCGGAAAGTATTCTGATGTATTTGTCCTGATCCCCTTTACCCCGTTTAGAAACAGGGAAAGGTCCTGATAAAAATTCCACCTCAGATTCACGGAGTGTTGTATCTGTGTTTTTGACTCGAATCCGTTTACGAGCAAAGATTTGTTGCGGTTTGTCATAAAATTATAATCCAGGCCAAAATCGGGATTTATCCTGTTAAAGTATACGGTGTTTCTAAACGAAGAAATTAAAGTCAGAAGGGTTGAATCTTCGAAATTTTTCCGGCTGACAAATGGATTGTAAGCTTTGTTCGGTTCGTTTTCGGAGGTTTTGTGTTCAATCCGGTAAGCAAGTTGATTACTGAACCTTGCCAGGAATTTCTTTAATCCTTTCTGATTAATCCATATGGCAGCTGGATTTAGGAGTATAGTTTCGCTAAATTGATTGTAATAGGCTTTAACGAATTCATTACTTGGAGAATAAATTCTGATGTAAGTTGCTTCGTCTTTAAAGGGAGCAACCTCAAATTCATTTAATTGTTGTATTCCGTCTCCATTATAGTCGATCCAGGTATAAATGCCTTCGCCGGGAGGGACCTTGAGATAGGAGAATTCTTTTTTCTCTTCCAGTCCTGATCCAACTTCATAAAAGGTATTAAAGCTAAGGAACCCTTTTTTGATCCTCAGGTTATGCTCTATTCTGCCCACAATAGTATTTTCAGGTTCAATGCCGGTGTTGGTTGAGTCTTCCAGGATAAGCTCCCTGTACCTGCCGGAGATTTTCAATCGATTATTTGGATTTCTATATAGACGCAGGCTGAATCCTGCTTCATTGGACAGGGAAGATTTTTCCAGAATGTTTTTACGAACTGACTGATCTGTCCGGCGGTTATAGAATAATTCATATGACAGGTTGCTGGTGTCCTGGCTTTTCAGGAAAGCACCCCATTCGAAATACGCGTAACTATCGGGTCGTAAAGAGTCTGAAATACGGAAGACATTATATTCCTGATCATCTCTTAGTCCTATCCGGAATTTTTTAAACTTCCATGCCAATTCGGCTTTATTTCTAATAAAATCTGAGGTAATTCCAATATTACGTGTGTTCAGGTAGCTGCCATCGATAGCTGCAAGGATATTTCGGGTTTCCGCCACTCCGTTCAACCGGTTCATAATACCGCTGTAGTTTTTTTCTCTCCAAAGCCCCTTCAGTTCATAATTCAGAAAATTCCCTGTGTTACCGGTTGCTGAGATTTTTAAACCCGAATAGTGTTCAGTTTCCGGTTTTAGGGATTGAATATTCCAGTCGCGGTTAAACTCCACCGGGCGATAAGGTTCAACCGGATTAAAGTTTTTTCCTGTATATTCATAAAAGATACCGGTGGCAAGTGTCCATCCTGAGGAATCCTGCCTTCCTGGTTTCCATATTTTGTTCAACCCTGTCAGCATTGCAAATCCTGTATTATTTTTCCGGTCGTTATTTGAAAAGGTATTAATATCGTGATTACTCACTGCCAGTTCGGTATTAAGCATTATTTTCCCGGGAAGGACAGCATCTGCTCCAAATGTTAGCATTTGTTTTTTTTTGGGTGTGACCAGAAGTCGCACCGGATCATAATTTCCCTGTGGAATGCCATTAAGCGGTGCAACCCACTTGAAGACCCGACCATTGGCATCGCTGCTCACAAGAAGGTAGTTGCCTCTGCCTGAACCCACCAGCGAAAAGCCGGCTTTATAAATAGCCTTTTGAGAATTGATGGAGAACACCAATACGGAATCATAGTTTATTCCATTAACAAGGGTGTCGGTCATAAGGTAACGGACTTCATCCTGGGAGAAGCCCACGCTGTCGATATTCCATATAAGTGCATCCTGTATACTGTCTCCGATATTCTTTAGTAATTGTTTTTGCTCGGCGGTAAGATCCTGCTGTAGCGACTGGTTTTTAAGGTCACTTTCGGAGTAGGCATTAATACGGTAAGTGAATTTGTCTGAGGAGAACTCGTTGTTCACAAAGAACAAAGCTCTTGCATAGTTTTTGTCGGAGTATTCAAATTCTACGACAATTCTTTTGTCTTTTGTAATCAAAACATTGGGAGTAAAGGTAATTTCCCCTGTATTATAATTAATGGTATAATCATAAACATCTCCCCGACGCATTAGTTTACCGTCGATGTATACTTTCTCTGAGCCTGCGAGTACGATCAGGAAGGTTTCTCCTTCATTCCCTTTAAGTTTGTAGGGGCCCTGGTTTCCTTCGATACCCTGAATATTGTTTCTTGCAAATTTACCTTTGGAAAGTGCGGCTGATGTCTTTACCCTCATAAGATTGGATTCTTGACGGCCTGCATGAAATTCAGTGGAGTAATCTACGCCCTGGGCTTTTTTAAAAAAATGCAGGAAATGGTTTTTGGGTGAGGGAAGGTCATAATCTCCGACGGTCAGCAAGTGTTTTTTTGCAGAAAGCTGAATAAATACTTTGTCGAACTCCTGGATTTGTTGGGTATTTCCTTCGGGCTGGATAGGAATATTGTTGTCGGTGATAGCTGCCACTACATTTATCTCATCGCTGAGCCTTCCCGAGAGTTGAAGGTTAAAGTTTGAATTAACGACAACATCCTGATTGTTTCCAAAAGATATCCCCCGTGAGATACTACCGCTTTTTGACAGCTCGTTGAGGTTAAGAATATCCGTTTTGGTTTCTGTTGTCCGGTACATAAAAGGATTTACAGGTTCGAGAGTGGGTGTTGAAAGCCAGGATTCATCTTTATGGAAATATTTTCTGGAGAGGTCAAACGGGAAAACCCGGTAGCGGATAGTGATTGCATTGCTATCATTTAATTTACAGTCATTCTGGAGAAGGGATATCCTGGCACCGGGATAATCTATATAAAAGCAGTTGAAAAGATCCTGGTTTTCCGTGCTGCTAATTGTCACGGATCCGGGAATCAGACTTAAAGTATCTATTTTAAGAGTATCGGGGCCGATCTGGATGGTTCTGATCCTGAAATTGTTAAGCTCCTGACCTGACAGGAACAGGGGGCAAAGAAGGGCAATTATGGACAAGTGTCTGAACAGGAATTTCAATGCAATCAAATTATTACGGTAAGATAATGATAAAAAACATTATCTATTGTATTCCCGGGTGATGAAAATCTGCATCATGATATAATAATCCCTTTACATTGTTTCGGATAAAAGTATATACATTTGCACGCTTTTTTTTGGGAAGCAATTTTAAAAACTAAAGATATGGCATTTATTCAGTATGAAAAGCTATTTTCCAGGAAATGGTTCATGGCTTACAGTTTTATCATTCTCGGAGCATTTATCATGGCTGCGGGCTTTGTTTTATTTATCACACCGCATAAGATTGTGCCTGGAGGGGTTTACGGTATTGCGATAGTATTGCACCACCTTTTTGGTTTTCCGGTTGGTTTAACGGCATTATGTTTCGACATACCGCTGACGATCATCGGGGTAAAGGTATTGGGACCACGTTTTGGGATCAAGACCGTTTTGGGCTTTGTTTTTACAGCATTCTGGGTTGATTTTCTGACCTATCTGTACGGTGAGCAACCGCTTATACCGGATGATGTATTGCTTTCCTCACTTTTTGGAGGAGTGATGATAGGAGCCGGTTTGGGTTTGATATTTAAATCGAAAGCAACATCAGGAGGATCTGACATTGTTGCAATGATCATCTCAAAGTATACAGGATGGCCGATGGGTCAACTAATGATTGCTGTAGATTCAGCCATTGTCCTGGTCGGTTTTATCGGTTTTCAGGATTGGAAGGTGCCATTGTATTCACTGATTACCATTTATGTTACTGGAAGGGTTATCGATTTGATATTACAGGGAGTTTCTTATGATAAGTCTATTTTTATTGTTTCGAAGAAGCCGGAGATGATCAGGGAGAAGATCATCAACGACCTTAACCGGGGAGGGACGATCTTCAAGGCCCAGGGGATGTATTCGAAAGATGATAAAGAGGTGATTTATACCGTGTTAAACCGGAGAGAGGTTGAGATCATTCAGGATTATATACATCAGGTAGATCCCAAGGCTTTTCTGGTTGTATCCAATGCCAATGAGATACTTGGAGAAGGATTCAAATCATTGCGTGACAAAGTGAGTGATGATTAAGCCTTTTAACGGAAAAGGTTTATAATATCATTACCGTTGGCAAAGATCAGCAGGGCAAAAAGAATGATCATTCCTGTGATCTGGGCATATTCCATAAATTTCTCATTGGGTTTTCTGCCGGCAATGATTTCATAAAGCAGGAACATAACATGGCCGCCATCAAGTGCAGGTATTGGCAATACATTCAGTATAGCGAGCATTATTGACAGGAAGGCGGTCAATCTCCAGAACTGTTGCCAGTCCCAGACGGACGGGAAAATACTTCCGATTGTGATAAACCCGCCAACGGATTCATAGGCTTTTACTTCCGGAGAAAAGAGCAGTTTGAGTTGTTTCAGGTAACTCCCGATTCCCTGGAATCCTTTGACGATACCTGCGGGTATAGCCTGCAATAGATTGTATTGTTTTTCCTCCAGGGAGAAATAGTTATCAAGAGATTGCGGGTATACTCCTATTTTCCCTGATTCAGGAATGACTATCGGGATAGCGAGAGTATCTGTACCTCTTATTACAGAGAAAGAAACTTCTTGCGATACATAATTAGGGATTTCGTTTGCATAATCCTGGAAATAGAACATTGGAACATTGTTCATTGCAATTACCCGGTCGTTTTCCTGCATACCGGCGGTTTTGGCGGCAGAGTTTTCGGTAAAAGATCCCACTATATAAGGGAATCGGATGGATATGAATGCAGGATTGCGATGTTTAACAAGTTTAGCGAGGAACCCTTCGGGTATTTCCACGTCGAGGATTTGCTGGTCTCTTTCCACCTGAATAGTTTTTGCTTCTTCCAGGATCATTTGAACGGGGATTTTCTGGAAATCCTCTACGAACTGGTAATCAACTGCGAGTATTTTATCACCATTTCTAAGTCCCATTTCCATGGCAAGGGAATCGACACTAATGCCGTATTTATTTGCTTCATGGGTTGGGAGGTATTGTTCTCCCCAGGTAAAGAGCATGATGATATAGATAACCATAGCCAGGATAACATTCACGGTCACACCGCCCAGCATAATGATGAGTCGTTGCCAGGCGGGTTTGGATCTGAATTCCCAGGGTTGGGGAGGTTTTTTCATCTGTTCACGATCGAGGGATTCGTCGATCATTCCGGAGATTTTGACATATCCTCCCAGTGGGAGCCAACCCATGCCATATTCGGTGCCTTTGTATCTGAATTTGAAGACGGAGAACCAGGGATTAAAGAAAAGGTAGAATTTTTCGACTCTGGTTTTAAAGATCTTGGCCGCGATGAAATGGCCCATTTCGTGGAAAATAACCAGAATGGACAGACTCAGCAGCAGTTGCAGTATTTTAATCAGCACTTCCATTTTTTACGATATAAGCGATCCGGCCAGTACTCTGGTATCCCGGTCAGTAATAATAAAATCGTCCAAGGATGGTTTGGACACATTATTCATTTTTTCGAGGCATTTTTCAATAATTACCGGCATTTCAAGAAATTCTATCCGGTTATGGAGAAATGCTTCCACCACAATTTCATTGGCGGCATTGAGGACGCAGGGAGCCACACCTCCCAGGCGGGCGGCCTCGTATGCGAGTGCAAGGTTACGAAAAATTTTGATATCAGGCTGTTCGAAAGTAAGTTTCGGGTAATTGTCAAAGTGCAGTCTGATATTTCCGGAGGGCATACGATCGGGGAAGAAGAGAGCATACTGGATAGGAATCTTCATGTCGGGCACGCCCAATTGTGCTTTTATGGAACCATCGTGGAACTGGACCATTGAGTGGATTACCGATTGGGGATGGATGAGAATCTCAATTTGTTCGGGTTCCATATCAAAGAGCCAGCGGGCCTCAATCATTTCAAACCCTTTATTCATGAGGGTTGCGGAATCGATGGTAATTTTGTTACCCATATTCCAGTTTGGATGTTTAAGGGCACTGGAAGGTTTGACATTTTTAAGGTCCTGTTTGGAGTAACCCAGGAAAGGTCCACCTGAGGCGGTAAGGATGATCTTTTCGACCGTATGATCCCGTTCACCGATAAGGCATTGCAATATAGCAGAGTGTTCTGAATCGACAGGTATTATTGGTGTATTATATTCTTCTGTCATACTCATGATCATCTCTCCTCCGATAACCAGGGATTCCTTATTAGCCAGGGCTATAGCCTTTCGTGCTTTAATAGCATTTATTGTCGGGATAAAACCGGAGAATCCGACCAGGGCATTCATCACCATGGTAACGGATTCCATTTCAACGACCTGGGCGATAGCATCCTGGCCTGTAAATACTTTAATATCATATCCTGCAAGCTGTTCCGAGACAAATGAATATTGTTTTTCACTGGCGATGACAACAGCATTGGGTTTGTATTTAATGGCCTGTTTGATGAGAAGTTCGGCATTAAGGGCTGCGGTAAGAACCTCTACCTGAAAATGGTCAGGAAAGCTGTCTATTATTTCGAGGGTTTGCCTTCCGATAGATCCGGTAGATCCGAGGATAGCAATATGATGGCGGAGTCTGTTGTTCATCAGAAAGTAATATATTCTTCAGGATTTACGGGCGTTCCCCTGTGCCAGAGTTCAAAATGAAGATGCGGTCCCGTGGATAATTCACCCGATCCGCCAATAACAGCAATAGGATCGCCTGCCTTTACCAATGCACCTTGTTTTTTCAACAAAACATTATTGTGTTTATAGACCGACAAAAAGCTGCCGGAATGCTGGATTCCTATAATGTAACCGGTTTCAAGAGTCCATTCCGTAAACACTACCGTTCCGTCCATAACTGCTTTGACCGGGGATCCTTCTTCAGCAACGATGTCAACTCCATAATGTTCGTTTGAAACATTGAAACTATTGACCACAATTCCACTTAATGGGGGGAAAAACAAAAGTTCTTTTGTTCCTTTGGGAGGATCGTAGATCGATTGGTTCTGGATCAGGTTATACTGGCTCATTGCTTCGTATTCAGCTCTGAGGATGGAATCCTCTTTTGATCTTCTAAGGGTAATAGTATCGTAGATAATGTCGGATGATCTTGGTTCTATGCTACTGTTCTCTATTTCTTCTCCCCTGATAATACTACGTATTCGCATTATGTAATCATCCTTTTGTTTCATGCTTTTCTCCAAAGAATCGACCATAAGGTCCAGGGCATAAACCCGTGAAGGAATTGAGGGGTCCATATATCCAGGGATATATTCTCTCAGCGGGGTAAAGGCAATGATAAAGATGGTAAGGATAATGAGGATCAGGGAAGTAGTCGTAATGACAATAAATACATTCAGTCGGGATAAAAGAAAGGATATCTTCTCCTCGTAAGTATCTTCGTTTCTGATAATCAACCGGTATTTTATGCGGAGTTTATGATACCACTTTTTTTTTGCCGTTGAGTTGGATTTTGCCATAATCGACTTGACGCGGATTTTTTGCAAATATCGTATTTTTTCAGGCAAACGCATATATAAGATCATGACTTATTCATGGTTACAGAAATCAAATTGATTATCTTTGCCCCCTGACGGTATGTAATATAATAAAACACCGTGATAACAGTTAATAAAAACACAAGTCGGAAATCATTTTGAAAATCCAAATGCCATACAGGTTTCTTTACGCCGCACTATTGTTTCTGGCGGTTCTCTTTCTCATTTCCTGTTCAACGAAGAAAAATACCTTTACCCGAAGGGTATATCATAATCTGACCTCGCATTACAATGTATACTGGAATGGCAAGCAAGCCCTTCTTGAAGCAGAGGTTGAACTTGAAAAGCTTGCGGATGATCAATATAATAAGGTCTTGCCGGTTTTCAATTACGGATCGGAGGCTGACGCAAATAGTCTGGCTCCTTTGCTTGACCGGGCAATAGAAAAGGGGTCAAAGACTATCCTGCGACACTCTATGGAATTTGGAGGGAAAGAGTATGTAAAGTGGATTGATGATGCATATATGCTGATAGGAAAGTCTTACTTCTACAAGCAGGATTATTACAGTGCGCGTCGTTCTTTCAATTTCGTCATGCGAAATTTTGATAAAAACCTGATCCGGTATGATGCCATGTTATGGTTGGCTAAAACGTATAATCAGCTAAAAGAGTTTGAAAGGGCTGAGCCTTTGCTTAATCTTGTAAGAAAGGACGCTTCAGAGGGGGAGATCCCCGGTTCGGTCATGAGAGAACTGCCACTGGTATATGCTGATTATTTTATCCTTCAGGAAAAATATGATGATGCCATTGAGTATATTTATGAGGGGTTGGGTTTTGATCCACCCAAGGATATGAAGACAAGGTTGAAATTCATTCTTGCTCAAATCTATCAAAAGAATGGTGATTTCGGTGAGTCTTCTGAGTTATATGCCCAGGTGATACGGCGTAATCCTGAATATGAAATGGCCTTCCAGGCGAAGATCAATCTTGCCATGACCTATGAAAGTGGCATGGGTAATAGCGATGATATCATCAAGATTTTGAACCGGATGCTTAAGGACGAGAAGAACAAGGAGTATCATGATCAGATTTATTTTGCTCTGGCAGATATTGCACTTAAGGATAATAATGACACATTGGGGATATATTATCTGAAATTATCAGTAAAATCGAGTATATCGAATAATTATCAGAAGGCAACATCGGCATTAAGGCTTGCGGATCTTTATTTCAACATTCCCAAATATGAGCCTTCCCAGGCATATTATGATACAGCCATGCAATTTCTTCCCAAGGATTATCCTGATTATGAGTTATTGCAAAGGAAAACAGGAAAGCTGTCCGATCTGGTTAATAATTTGCAGACCATTCAATTGCAGGATAGTCTTCAAACCCTGGCCGCCATGCCGGAGGATGAGCTGATTGCAGCAATAGACAAGATAATAGAAGAAGTCAGGGAACAGGAACGGATTAAGAGGGAGCAGGAACAGCTGGCAGCTGAAAATGCACAGTTTTTAGGTCCGGGTATGAGCGGATTTGGTTCAACTGGAACGGAAGGTAAGTGGTACTTTTATAATCCATCGGCTTTGAGCCAGGGTTTTACCGAATTCCAGCAAAAATGGGGAAGAAGGCAATTGGAAGATTTATGGAGGTTGCGTGATAAACAAATAATTGCATTTGAACCGGAGGAGATCGCACAGGTTTCGGTTGATACGACAGCGGGAAATGACAGTACAATATTACTTGCAAGCGACCCGCATAACCGTGAATATTATCTTAAAGACATTCCATTCACGGAAGAACAAAAACAGGAATCGAATGATAAAATCATCCTGGCATATTACAATTTAGGATTGATTTACAGGGAAGGCCTGGATAATTCCGGAAAGTCCATAGAAGCCTATGAAGAATTGATTCGCAGGTTCCCGGGTAATGAGTATGAGTTAAAGGCCTATTATCAATTATATCGTCTTTTCCTGGATGAAGGAAATCAGGAAAGGTCAGATTATTATAAATCACTGATTCTGAATGGGTATCCTGACAGTGATTATGCAAAGATCATTGAAGATCCGGATTACTACAGGCAGATGCAGGAACAGGAAAATCAGCTTTCCGCATTGTATGCAGATACTTATGATGCATATATCAGCGGGAGTTATTTTTCTGTTATCGAGAATGCAGATCTTGCTATGACTCAGTTTGGAGATTCTGCCAGTCTGATACCTAAATTTGCTTATCTGAAAGCCTTATCTATAGGGCATATAGATATAGTAGACTCTCTTGTTGTGGCTTTAAACAGGATTATTCAGGATTATCCGGGAAGTGAAGTAGAGCCATTGGCACAGAATATTCTTGATTACGTAATTAAAGACCGGCCGGATCTGGATGATGGAAAGAGCGGCCAGGAGCAGGACTCCCTGGATGTATTTCCTTATGAATTTGATGAAAATGCAACGCATTTGTATATGCTGGTTGTTAAGAAGCAAGCCGTGAAGTTGAATCCAATTAAGGTTAAGCTTTCGGATTTCAATCAGAAGTATTTCAGGCTCATTGAATTAACCATTAACAGTGTGTTACTTGATAAAAACCAATATCTCATTACCGTGGGGAATTTTGATGATGCCAGGAAAGCAATAAACTATTACAATGCAATTTTTAATAACCGATATGTATTCTCCGACCTATCGCCCGGTAATTATGAGCAGTTTTTGATTTCTTCGGAGAATTACCCTTTATTTTACAAGGATAAAGACATATCACTTTATGCAAGGTTTTTTGCAAAGTACTATAAAGTGGATAAAAAGTAATTTATTTTAAGAATTCAGGTAAAATAGGATTTGTAATTAAATAATATACCAACATGGCAAAGAACATTATTCCTGAAATCCAGTCTATAAACCAGATTGGGTCTGGTACGATCATAAAGGGGGAGATCAAATCCAACGGTGATTTCAGGATTGACGGGACACTAAATGGTTCTATTGAGTCTAAAGGGAAGATCGTTGTAGGAGAATCCGGGCAGGTTGATGGAGAAATTACTTGTCAGAATGCGGTAATATCGGGAAAGGTGAAGGCGACGATCCGGGTGAATGAGTTGTTGGAGTTGAAATCTTCAGCTTCCTTCACTGGCGAGATAGTAACAAACAAGCTGGCTATTGAGCCGGGAGCGAAATTTTCAGGTTCCTGCAATATGAGCCAGGAAGATGCCCCTTCATCGTTAAACAGGGATGGAAAATCAAAAGAAAAACCCGCTTAAGAATTATGCCAGGTATTCGGGCATTGCATTTCAGATGCTGGTCATTATACTCATGGGTGTATTTGGAGGGTATAAGCTTGATCAGTTTACCGGAATCCGGTTTCCGGTATTTACGGTTGTATTGAGTTTAGGGGCAGTATCACTGGCTATTTATTATGCTGTCAAAGATTTCATAAAAAACAAATGAACGGGAAGAGATCGGCTTATATTTTATATTTGAAAAGGCTGTTAATATACTCAGCGATAATATTTATTGTTGGATTATTAATATTTGCTATTGTTCCAGATGGTTTATACACCAGAGCATTTCCATTTCTTATCCCGTTTTTTATGGCCGTAAGCCTCCTGGTTCATTATATTTTGTTAAAAGCTGTTGACAAGAAACCTGCCAAATTTATAAATCAATTCATGCTGACAACTTTTCTAAAGCTTTTGTTTTATCTATTGGTAATGGTTATATACGCACTGACCCACAGGGAGGATGCAATCAGGTTTGTGATCACATATTTTATTTTATACGCGTTGTATGCTGTTTTTGAGGTCGTTAATATATTAGAATACAATAAGAGCCGGAATAATGCCGGTTAACGAATGGAGATTCGAATCCACAGTACCGGATAATAATTAAAAACAGATCGTATGTATTATAAGGCGAACGGAGATAATGACAATCTCGATTACGAGAGGATAGAAAGGTATGATCCTGCAAAGATCGATAAGCTGGCAACCAATTACCGTGATATTTTGCAGCTGATAGGAGAAGATCCCACCAGGGAAGGTTTGGAAAAAACTCCCATCAGGGTGGCTAAATCTATGCAGTTTCTGACGCATGGATACGACATTGATCCGGTTGAGATTTTAAACTCAGCAAAGTTTAAGGAAGATTACAGGGAGATGGTTATAGTCAAAGACATTGAGATTTTTTCCCTGTGTGAGCATCATCTTATTCCTTTTATTGGCAAGGCACATGTTGGGTATATTCCAAATGGATACATAACCGGATTGAGTAAGATTGCCAGGGTAGTAGAGGCATATGCACGGCGTTTGCAGGTTCAGGAGAGGCTTACTACCCAGATTAAAGATGCAATTCAGCAAACTCTGAAGCCTTTGGGAGTTGCCGTGGTTATTGAGGCGAAGCACTTATGCATGGTAATGCGAGGGGTTCAGAAGCAGAATTCAGTTACGACCACTTCAGACTTCACCGGTGCTTTTAAGAGAGAGGAGACCAGGGCTGAATTCATTCATCTCATTGGTTCGAAATTGCATTAATACAGTTGCATTTCCGGGCAGAATAACCGCAGTAAGGCGGTTGTATTTATTAAAATATTTCTAATTTTGCAGGTCTTTTATCGAGACCATAAACGAAACCTAAATTTTATGAAAGCATATGTTTTTCCTGGACAGGGTGCGCAGTATACCGGAATGGGTAAGGATTTGTTTGAAGCATCACCATTGGCCAGGGAGTTGTTTGATAAGGCAAATGCCATCCTTAAGTTTAAGATCACTGAAACAATGTTTAGCGGTACTGAGGAAGATTTACGTCAGACCCGTGTTACACAGCCTGCCATTTTCCTTCATTCAGTGATATTGGCCAGGGTTTTGGGTGATGATTTCAAGCCTGACATGGTTGCCGGTCATTCTCTTGGTGAGTTTTCAGCTCTTGTAGCCAATCGGGTTCTTACCTTTGAAGACGGTTTAAGACTTGTATCCAAGAGAGCTCAGGCTATGCAAAAAGCCTGCGAACTGGAGCCATCCACCATGGCGGCCGTTCTTGGTATGGAAGACAGCGATGTAGAAAAGATTTTAAAGGGTGTAGATGATATTGTTGTACCTGCAAATTATAACAGTCCCGGGCAGCTTGTCATTTCTGGATCGATGGAAGGTATCAGGATTGCCATAGCCAAACTGGAGGAAGCGGGTGCCAAGAGGGTGATTCCTTTAAAAGTGGGAGGAGCATTTCATTCCCCTCTTATGGAGCCGGCTGCATTGGAATTAGCGGAAGCAATAAATACTACCCGTTTCGGTAAAGGTATATGTGCTGTTTATCAAAATGTAACGGGCCAATCGGTCACCGATCCTGAGATAATAAAGAAAAATCTTATCAAGCAGCTTACATCTCCGGTGCGTTGGACTCAGACCTGCCGGAATATGATAGCCGACGGTGCCAATGAGTTTATTGAAGTTGGTCCTGGTGAAGTATTACAAGGGCTTGTAAAAAAGGTTAAGAGGGATATAAGGGCATACAGTGCCGTAATACCTGATTAATTTCTTCAACGTTTTTCGTATTGATTTTTGTAATACTTCTGATAATCGCCTGAAGTGACATTGGAGAGCCATCGTTCATTTGTCAGGTACCAATCCACAGTTTTTTCCAGGCCTTCTTCAAATTGCAGGGAAGGCTTCCATCCAAGCGAATTTTGCAGTTTTCCTGAATCGATGGCATAACGCAGATCATGTCCGGCTCTGTCTTTCACAAAAGTAATAAGTTGTTGGGAGGATGCGGGTGTCCGGTTGAGTTTACGATCCATGATGTCACATAGAAGCCTGATCAATTCAATATTCTGCCATTCATTATTGCCTCCGATGTTGTATGTTTCACCCGTATTTCCTGAATGAAAAATAGTATCTATTGCTCTGGCATGATCTTCCACATAAAGCCAGTCTCTGATGTTTTCACCTTTTCCATAGATTGGAACCGGTTTATTGTTGCGGATATTATTTATAGCCAGGGGGATAAGTTTTTCGGGAAACTGGTATGGCCCATAATTATTGGAGCAGTTGGAAATGACTGCAGGCAGCCCGAATGTATGGAAATAAGCTCTGACTAAGTGGTCGGAACTGGCTTTGGAAGCTGAATAAGGGCTTCGGGGGTCATACGGGGTGTTTTCCAGGAAAAATCCTTCATTTCCAAGGGATCCGTAAACTTCATCCGTTGATATATGATAGAACCGTTTGCCGGTAAAATCGTCTTTCCAGATGCTCCGAAATGCATTAAGCAGGTTTACGGTTCCCACGATATTGGTGAAAATGAACTCTGTTGGATTGGTAATAGAGCGGTCGACATGAGATTCGGCTGCAAGGTGGATCACTCCGTCAAAACGATGTTTCTGGAATAGGTTATGAATGGCTGGGTTGTCGACGATATCGGCCTTAATAAACCGGTAATTCGGTTTATCCTGGATATCTGCAAGATTTTCGAGGTTACCGGCATAGGTAAGCTTATCCAGATTAAAGATTTGGTATTCGGGATATTTATTGACAAAAAGCCGGACGACATGCGAACCGATAAAACCGGCACCACCTGTGATAAGGATATTTTTCATAGGCAAATTATAATGTCCAGTAGGGACAGTGAAATTATTGTTAAACAATTCCTGATTTTTTCAGTTCGAGTTCCCATTTCCAGGCTGAGCTCATCATCTCATCCAGGCCTTTTTCGGCTTTCCAATCCAGTTCCTGGTTTGCAAAAGCGGTGTCGGACCATACTTTTTCAATATCCCCGGGTCGTCGTTCAACGATTTTGTAATTAAGTTTCATTCCGGAAACTCTTTCAAAGGAGTTTATCACTTCCATAACGGAGAAACCATTTCCTGTTCCGAGGTTAAATATTTCAAACGCCTTTTTATTTTTCTTTTTCAGCAGTCGGTCTATTGCAACCACGTGAGCTTTAGCCAGATCCACCACATGGATATAATCGCGAATGGGGGTTCCATCGGGAGTACTATAGTCATCACCAAAAACCCTGAGATACTCTCTTTTACCGATGGCGGTTTGGGTGATGTACGGTACCAGGTTGTTCGGGATACCAATCGGCAGTTCACCAATCAGAGCGGTTTCATGGGCACCGATGGGATTGAAATAGCGAAGGGCAATGGCTTGCAGTGGCGTTGCAGATACCGTATCTTCAATGATATTTTCGGAGATTTTCTTAGTATTTCCGTAAGGTGATTCGGCTTTTTTGAGCGGGGCGTTTTCATCAACCGGAAGTACATCCGGTTGGCCGTATACGGTGCATGAGCTGGAAAATACAAAGTTATGAATTTGATTTTCCATCATTGCACCCAGGAGGTTGATCAGGGAAAAGAGATTATTATGGTAATATTCAAGGGGTTTCTCAACAGATTCACCAACTGCTTTCAGTGCTGCGAAGTGGATAACCCCTTGAATATCTTTATGTTTTCTGATCAGGTTATACGTATCATCCGTATTTTTCAGGTCAGTAAGTTCGAAGACTGGTTTCTTCCCGGTGATCTTTTCAATGGCATTCAACACTTCAATATTAGAATTGGCAAGGTTGTCCACAATAAGGACCTCATAACCTGCTGTTTGAAGTTCAACGACAGTATGAGATCCGATATAGCCGGTTCCACCGGTCACCAGTATTTTCATGAATGCGGGTTGTTATTAATCGAATGACAAAATAGACTTACGAATGATACCGAGGGCTTCCATGATTTGATCTTCGGTAATAACCAAAGGAGGTGCAAAACGGATGATGTGATCATGGGTTGGTTTGGCCAGCAAGCCATTATCTTTCATTTTCACACAAACATCCCAGGCCGTTTTTCCGTTTTTCGGTTTGATTACAACAGCATTGAGCAGGCCTTTTCCCCTAACGAGTTCTATCATATCGGAAGGGATGGTTTTCATTTCGGCCCGGAAAATCTTACCCAGTTTTTCTGCATTTTCTGCAAGTTTTTCATCACGGATGACATCCAGGGCGGTGATAGCTACCTTACATGCGATGGGATTTCCGCCGAAGGTAGAACCATGCTGACCGGGTTTTATGCAAAGCATGATATCATCGTTTGCAAGAACGGCAGATACGGGATACACCCCTCCGGAGAGAGCTTTGCCCAGTATCAGGATATCGGGGTGAACATTTTCATGGTCACAGGCAAGGAGTTTTCCAGTGCGGGCAATTCCTGTTTGTACTTCATCGGCAATGAAGAGGACATTATTCTTTTTACACAATTCGTATGCTTTGGAAACATAGCCTTCATCCGGGACAAAAACGCCGGCTTCACCCTGAATGGGTTCAACCATGAATCCTGCAACATTTGGATCATTGAGAGCTTTTTCAAGCGCATTCAAATCATTATAAGGAATAACTATAAATCCTGGTGTATAAGGGCCAAAGCCACCTTTGGCGTCGGGATCTGTCGACATAGAGATGATGGAGATGGTCCTGCCGTGAAAATTACTTTCACAGACTATGATTTTGGCCTGATTTGCAGGAATGCCTTTCTTATCATAACCCCAGCGGCGGCAAAGTTTTAAAGCAGTTTCGACTCCTTCTGCTCCGGTATTCATTGGCAGCACTTTATCGAATCCGAAATATTCCGTAACATATTTTTCGTATACGCCCAGCGTATCGCTGTAAAATGCACGGGAGGTAAGGGTAAGGGTTTTGGCCTGTTCAATCAGTGTGTTGATAATGCGGGGGTGGCAGTGACCTTGATTCACAGCTGAATATGCTGAAAGGAAATCGAAGTATTTTTTTCCTTCCACATCCCAAACAAAGGGACCTTGTCCACGTGAAAGAACTACAGGCAACGGGTGATAATTGTGTGCACCGTATTTGTCTTCGAGTTTCATTGCCATTTCAGAAGTAAGAATAGCATCCGGTTTATAAGAAGTCATAGAAGTAATTTTTAAAGTTTGACATTACAAAAGTAAACAATTGGCTTAAATCCGAAAACAATAGGTAAAAATAGGAAATCAACCTGGAAATTTAAAAGAGGTGCCGGAAGGGGATGAAAATATGTTCAATAAGTTTTTGTATGAAGGGCCTGTTGTGCCAATCATCGTATTCAAACATCTCGCTATTGAGCAAAGTGTTGGAAATATGATCTTTGATGAGTTTCAGGATAGGTTCCTGGCTGCCCTGCAGGATTATTTCATGTTGGTATCTGAAGCTGCGATAGTCGAAATTTGATGATCCGATGCAGAAAACATTGTGGTCAACCAATACAATTTTAGCATGCAGGTTGCATGGAATAAAATACCATATTTTAACTTTGTTTTTATAAAGAAGACCCAGGTACCGGTTGCGGATCACATCGACCAGGCCGATGTCGGAATGTTTGGGAATGATAACATTTATGTCAATTCCTCTGCGGCTGGCATTGACCAAAGCTTTTCGCAGCATAAATCCGGGAAGGAAATAGGGGGTTTCAATAAAAACGGAAGATTGGGCTTTCTTAATAAGATATTCGTAACGTTTTTTTACACGTTGCTTCCGGATACTGGGCACATCTCTTATTATTTCAAAGCCATCCTGTTTGATAACCCTGGTATAAGATGATTTATTAAAGACATAACGGTTGTAATTTTGAAAATCTTCCAGGAAGACTTTTTTTAGAGAGCGGGTGATGGGAGATTCCATCCGTAAAACAGATTCTCTCCAATTTAGTGAATGGCCGGCAATATTAGCAGAACCTATATAGGAGACGTTATCGTCGATGACTATAATTTTCCGGTGGTTTCTTCGATGGTTTTTAGTAAAGAAGTCGATG
>JAHJRE010000217.1 GCA_018831055.1 Bacteroidota bacterium | reverse complement strand
TATACCCGTTTAGCTTAGGAGAAGAAGTCAGGGTAAGCATCATAAGACCGCTGTTCTTCAAGGATGGCAGTCATTCAGGGACTTTTGACTTTACTTTCAGGATCAAGGAAAGGGAAGCACCTATTCCTGTTTACGAATACGAATATCCCCTGAACCGGGAAACAAATGAAGATCCTGTAAACAAAGCATCCGATCCGTTTTGGCAGAGCGGTTCGCGCAGCAACAACCTCCCGCCCGATTACCCTGCTCCAACAGTAAATATTTACAGTAATAACCTGGATAATGACGAGATATTCATTAATCTTTCGAACCGTATTAATCCCTTCCTGGGAAGGTATATTACCATTTGGGACAAATACGGGACACCGGTTTACTACAAAAAAACACCCCAGGCCTGGATGAATTTTCACATGCTTCCTGACGGAACGCTCACTTATTGCCCCAGCCACTCTTCCCAGCCACACCTGCAGAAGTATTACCTCATGGACAGTTCCTTCGTCATCCTGGATTCTCTCACGATGGGAAATGGTTATGATGTTGATGTTCACGACATCCTGTTGCTGCCCAACAGTCATTACCTGTTGATGTCATACGACCCGCAGGTGGTGGATATGAGCCAGATCGTGCCAGGTGGCAATCCGGAGGCTATTGTCACCGGCCTGGTCATCCAGGAAGTGGACAGGAATGCGAATGTATATTTCCAGTGGCGAAGCTGGGATCATTTCGAAATTACTGATGCTACCTGGGATGTCAATCTTCTGGCGGCAACCATCGATTACTGTCATGGCAACTCACTGGAGTTAGACTACGATAACAACTTGTTGCTTTCATCCAGGAATATGGATGAGATCACCAAGATTGCATACCCATCGGGAGATATAATCTGGCGTTTCGGGAGAAATGCGGAGAACAACATGTTCACCATTACCGGCGACTTAATGGGTTTTTCGCATCAGCATGATTTCCGGAGGCTGGAAAACGGCAACTATACTGTTTACGATAACGGGAACCTTCATATGCCACCGGTATCCAGGGCCCTGGAGTACAACATCAACGAGGACAACATGATTGCCACCCTTATGTGGAGCTATGAACATGACCCGGATATTTACGCGCCTGCCACGGGAAGCACCAGGCGACTAGCCAACGGTAACACCCTGATTGGCTGGGGAACGCATTATATCGAGGCCGTCACGGAAGTCACATCCGAAAACAGTCTTGCCATGGAGATCATACTACCTGACAACATAGGTCATTACCGGGCAGTTAAAACCCCCTGGAAGACCAATCGTTTCCGTACAATGGAGTATTTTGATTTCGGTAACTTCGGAGGCATGGACGACCCAAAATGGTATAAAATAATGCTCACCAACACCAAAGCCGAACCCCTTTCCATCACCAGTTTTTATACGATGACCGATAACTTTTATGTCAGCGATTCCCTGCCCTTATCCATTCCGGGAAATGGGAAAGCCGAAATGGTCATTTGCTTTCTGCCGCAACAGGAAGGAGAGTATAGCGATATTTTAACCCTGAACAGCGACAACGAAAACAATTCCCAAAGGATCGCAAGGCAGATTGAGCTTACAGGCTTCCTGGATTTTACTTTCCCTTATGTTTTGTTTGATCCGGAAAGGGACGAGGTGAATATTGATCCCTCCTCAGAGATCAGGCTACTTTTCAGCGAACCTGTCAGGAAGGAAAATGGAGAAGTGATCACAAATCCTGATATACCTGAATTAATCATGTTCAAAGAAAATGATGACCTCGGGGCAGCTGTCGGTTTTACCGGAATTATTAACACCAGTAAGACCATTATTACTCTTTTCCCAACGGAAATACTCAAGGAAGAGCAATTGTATTTCGTGGAGTTGCTTCCATCAACAGTGGAAGATTATGATGGGAATGTCATTGAAACACCGGAAAATTGCTATTTCACAACCGGCCTTCATACCGCGATCTCTAATCCTGCAAATGAAGGAGGAACCACGATATCTCCAAATCCTTTCAAAAACAACTTGCTGGTTTCAACGGATGAAGAGGGTTTTTACATCAAAGCTTATGATGCTGACGGAAAGTTTATTTCAGAAATGGCAAATGCCGGCCGACAATTAAATATTAACACCTCATCCTGGAAACCAGGAATTTATTATCTGACTATCTTTTCGGGAAATAGTAGAGTTTTATCTATACATAAGATAATAAAAGCAGGATATTAAGACTTTGGCTTCATAGCAATAATACTTTCTATCATTTACGGAATATTCCTATTATTGCAAAAATCGTGGACTACATATGAATGTCAAAATAAGGGTTAGTATATTTTTACTATTCTTCGGTATTAATGCGGTACTTATGGGTCAGCACGACCACAAGGAATACCGGAATGAATTTGGCGGGGCGGCCGGTGCTGTTTTTCACCAGGAAGAGGCTAATGTAGCATTGGGTTTGCACCTTCATTATACCTTTATGTTTTCAGGAGTTCTGGAAAAATTCGGAATAGGACCCGGCCTGGAAGCTATTATCGACGAGCACATGCATTACGATGCGTCCTTCAATATCACCTGGAGGCCTGTTCATCAGCTATGGATTTCGGCCGGGCCAGGTATCACTTTTATCCAGGAAAACAATGTGTATCTGATGTCGTATCACCTGGAATCAGGCTACGAGTTTGAAACAGGCCGGATACATCTCGGACCAATGATAGAATACTCCCGCGCAGGCGGGGAAGAACACTTTATGGTTGGAATACACCTGGGATTACCCTTTTAAAACCGGTAGAATAAAGCCCTATTGTATAATAAACTTACGGGCTTGCCCCAATTCACCCTTACTGTTGATGCGATAAAAGTAAATACCAGGATGAAGATCCCCTCCTGAAACAACAACCTGTCCGGCTGCCGAATTCAGCAGTATATTTCTTCTTTCTTTTCCTGACACGTCACTTACAATCAATTTTGCACTGCCATCAAAATCCGAAATCTCGTAAGGTATGGTCACTGATGACGAGGAAGGGTTAGGAAAGGCCATTCCTGACATTTCATTTAGTGGGGCCGCGGGTGAAGAAATGTCTGAGATTATACCCGGTAAATGATAAATCCGGGTTGAGACGGTATAGGGTGAAACAGAATAATCATAGTCATAAACAAACATTTTGTAGCTGTTATCGATCGTAGTAACAAAGGAATACCCTCCACCGGG
>JAHJRE010000216.1 GCA_018831055.1 Bacteroidota bacterium | reverse complement strand
GTGGGAAATATATCTTCACCATGCCAAGGATAGGCGATAGCAAAATCGCTGAATTCTTAATTACCCGTGGGGATCTTTTTAAAGTTGAGGCCGACCGGTTCGGTAACCAGATGGAAAAGAGGCAGATACGTTTCGGTTCCGATGATACGGTATACATAAATGTTGAAAACTGGGAAGACCGCAGGGTGGAGAAAAGCAACAAGCTTACCGTCATATTAGACAAGATACCGACCGAATATGAGGGGGATAAGATTTTTATCACCGGGACATTCAACGGTTGGTTTCCCCGGGATCTTCAGTACAGGTTTTTAAGGAATGAAAATGGAAAATACCAGGTGAGCATACCCAAGGAACAGGGCGAGGTCCAGTTTAAGATCACCCGGGGTGACTGGTCGACGGAGGAGGTTGACATCCTGGGTTATAAGAAGAATAATTACATCTATACCCCTGAAATGCCCGATACACTTCACCTGGAGATCAAAGGCTGGCTCGACCGATCGGAGACCAGGCATCCGACTTATACCTTTGTCATCGATGCATTGCCCCCGCGCACACCACCCGGGGAGGACATTTATATGGCCTCATCGGTTAACGGCTGGAACGCGGAAAGCAAACGTTTCCGGTTCCGTGAAAACAGTGATGGAAAGTATTACCTCACCCTTACCGATGCATGGAGATCCTTTGAATACAAGATTACCATGGGAAGTTGGCAGCAGCAGGAGATGGATGAAAACGGACAGATCATTCCCAACAGGATTTTTGAATATACTGGACAGGATACTACCCATATCACCGTAAAGAACTGGATGCATATTCCGGCGTTTAATCAGAAGTTTGTTGTAATCCTTCTGGAAACCATCCCTTCCTATACACCCAAAAACCGTGATATTTACATTGCCGGTACCTTCAACAACTGGGATCCCGGAAACCGTGATTATATCCTGAAAGAAACACCCAAAGGCAAACACTACATCACCATACCCAACTGGGAAGACGAGATCCAGTTCAAGTTCACGCTGGGATCGTGGGATTTTGAAGAGCAGAACCTAAACGGCTGGAACATTGATAACCGCGTGTACCGGTTTGGATATGTGGATACACTGCGGCTGAAGGTGGAGAACTGGAAGGGGTTGGAGTGAGGTGGGGCTGGGGAGCTGGGGAGCTGGGGAGCTGGGGAGCTGGGGGGCTGGGGAGCTGGGGAGCTGGGGAGCTGGGGAGCTGGGGAGCTGGGAAACTGGGAAACTGGGGTGGGGGCCTTGGCAGGAATGACTGGGGAGTTTATAAATAAATACTCAAAAACTATTGTGACTACTGTGGTGAAAAATTGAACCAGGGGGTTTGTATCACCGGAATGGGGGCAAGTTGGCTGGAATAAACAGTATTTCCTGAAAAACAGAAAATTAATAAAAAGCCTTTATATTTGTATAATTAAAACCATCAATTCATTTTAATGAAAAAATTATCGATTCTCTCCATATTGGCTTTTATTTTGATCATACTTTCGATGTTTATGATTGAAGGATGCAAACATGAGAGCGATGAAGACGATCAGGCTCAGGGAACAGACAAGGTATTATATGACCTGGCTACATCTTCGGCAAATTTCACCTGGTACAAAAACTCTGATGCGTTGCTGGACAGAAGCCCGTTATCGGGGCATCAGGAGCCTTACCTGAGGGTAAGGTACAACTCCGTGGCTTCTGCCGAACTTGATTCGACAGGCAAAGTGAAACAGGGTATAATCTTCGGGGAAGGAGCGCTGGTAGTCAAGGAATTGTATGAGACCACTTCCAAACTGGGAACCTATGCGATCATGTACAAGAATTCAGGGATGGCCGAAGCCGACGAAACAGGATGGGTTTGGGGGTACCTTTTCGCCGATGGGAAAGTAAGGGTGGCGGCTTCTGAAAAAGGAGCATCATGCAGAAACTGCCATCTGCAGGCCGGCAACATAGACCTCACGATGATGAATGTTTCGCACCCTTAGTTAACTGAAATTTTTTCAAATTCAACAAAAACCTTGAAGGCAAAACATCAATATTTACCTTCGGGTAATGTTAAACTGAAGCATTTCACTATATGCTGCTTTCAGGATACGTTTGAATCTGTTTTAATGATCTGTCAAGTTTATTGATGAAGTAAATGGTTGCCTTTTTTGACAAGTTGTAGATATAGTTAAGCTTATTGAAATTTGCAAATGTTGAACTATAAATACTATTTCCTGATTTTATCCTCATTTCATATAGTCCATCAGTGCTTTCAATATGTTTTACAAATTTCTGTGGGATTCTATTAACAGTCCTGATAATTTTGAAAACATATTCAATTTTTTCCTGCACGGATGAATCAAGCGTCAAATAGAACTCGATGAAATATCTCTCATAAAATAGTACCCCCCCAGCCCGGAAAGTGGTTCTGTAGCGATTATTAAGGTTCCATATGGGTAAAATTCAAAAAATCATAAATTATAGATGAAATTTCCTAAAACCGAATAATAAATCCAAGATCTCCAGCAGGTGTCACAGTATAATCTTTGCTAGTAAAATGATAAGAAAACCCGATACCAAAATTAATTCCAAACCTTGAACTGTTCCCAAAAAGCCAATCACCTCCAGTCAACATTGAAATTCCCAATTGATTTACGTCCTCTTTTGTGTCATTTTGATACTCCCAACCTATAATTCCAAATTGCAAATCCACATACAAACTTCTCCATGGAAAAAATTTAGCTCCAATAGAAAATGAGAGGTTAGCTGTTGGGCCGCCTGGTAAATATCCTAAGCCTGCATGGTATCCAAATCCAACATTTTTTCCAAATCTTTGCTGAAACCTAACTCCTATTATTCCATAGCTCATGCCTAATCCTGATCCTAACATAGTATACTTTCCGTTGTATGAACCTTCTGACGAAATAATGGATTCTTCCTTGCCATTCTCATATATAACCTTTGACACATCTGATTTATCAATATTTCTGACCGGGCCATCCTGGAAATCAAAATCCTTATATTTAATTGTTTCTTTTGTTATTTCAAGGATCTTTGATTTGATTTTATCGCCATTCTTCATAAAAATGACATCTTGCGCAAATACAATATTTGCATAAATGCCCATTAGTAAAAAAAATATTAATTGCTTCATATTTAATTTTATTTAATTAATAATACTGATAAAAATCTTATTAGTTGATAGTGAAAAGTTAAATTATGTCTAATGAATAGCCATTCTCTATTCCTCAATTTTACCAATCAATTCATGGTCATTTAATGCATTTTCAATTATGCATTGTAATTCAATAGGAATATTTTTTAATAACTTAGCTGGACTTCCTAGAGGAATTATTTCAACTATGCTTTTATTGAATAATCTTTCACCTTGCTTGTCATATAATTTCAATTCTATGTCTTCTATATAATCATAAGTTTTATAGCCATCAAAGTGTAGTTTATTTAATTTAATTAGGAGTACTTTCTCATGGTTATAGTTCTTTATCTTTTCTAAAATTTGTTCTTCAGTTTCAAAAGGAGTAGAAGTAATGGTGTTAATAGAAACTCCCTGTTTATCATATCCATTTTTAATCTTTTCCAACATTAAATCGGAAAAATTCATACCACATTTTGGGAAATAGGGATAGGCTATTCCAACTAAAGCTCTTACATAGCCAAGAAAAGATTCTGGCTGTGACCTGTCAGTAACTTGAATGCGTTGATCCCAAATAATTATCCCTAAATTTTCGTGATTGATTTTTTTGAGTTCTAACTCCATTTTTTCAAGAGACAATTTTTTTGCAAATACATTGTTCGAAAATGAACAAAGTAATATGGTAAACAATGCTACCATACATACAGTAGTAAAAATTCTTGATTTTTTCATTTTGTTTAATTTTTTATTGATTCTATTGATTATTCAGAAATTCATATATCCAAGCTTTAAAAGCTAAGTTTAATTTTATCAAGAAATAAAGAATTATGCATTCAAAATGTCACCAACAAATATACAATCTGGAAAAGGCATGTATGAAATAGATTTATGAACGCTGGGAAAATTTATGTGAACGCTTGGTTTGAATCTATGAACGCTAAAAAATGAAGGATGAATTCAGGAGGGATTTTTGAATTTTCAAGTTCAAAATTTAATTAATCTAAGTCTAATATTTCAACTCATTGATTTGATTCGAAAAAAATTATTCTCATAATCAGAATGTTTTGCTTCAAATAAACTTTTAAAAATTCAAGAAAAAGAACATTTGGTTCATGATTATTTTACATGAATAAACAAGAGAATTGATAGGACTAATTCATCAATAAAAAACCATTTAGGCGTTGCAAGTAGTTATGAAAATAGCAACGAATTAACAAACAGAATTAATGACAACAGGATTCATCCATCTTCATTTCCTGCTTCACTTCCAGCTTTTGTGATTTAGGGCTTACATAGGGAATCCCGAGGCTCATCCCCCGCCCAAGAAATCCAAAGATGGCACCCAACTTAAAGCATTTTATCCATCGTTTCCCTACAAATATAACTACAAATTGAATTTGTTCCTTTAAAGAGATAAAGAATAATAGCGTCTGTGGGGAAATGATGGATAAAATGGAGTTGGACTATGCCGAAAGGTGAAGCATCGCTATGGGCATTCTATGGGAAGTGCTGTGAATTAAGATGCTTTGGAGAGAGGAAAGGATTAAATATTTTGGATATTTTGTTTTCATTGGTTTGGTTTTTAGTATAATCAGGATATACTTCTCCCATCCCGGATAATTTACTGGGAAGCGAGCCAGGAAAATCATATGATAAAGAACGCAGAATTTAGGTAGGGATCGTTATCCTGGTTTTATCAATACCGGGGCCTGTGTTGATTTTTTACACATCCTGCCGTTTGAGCATACCGGGCAACGGTATGGATCTTTTCCCGACAGACAGCTTATAATTTCCATGGCATTGAGCCCCTGCAGTTGAGGAAGCCAGGTTGTTTTGCCGATTAATTTGATGCATGCCGAAAGTTTGGTTTTGATTTTGCAGATGGCCAGAAAGCCAAAGTATCGTATCTTGTAAAACCCTGAAGGGAGCACATGCTGCAGGAATCTGCCAATGAATTCGCGACCATTGAGACTCATCTGTCTGTTAATCCCGTTGGCCCGGTAATCTTTGTAATCAAAGCAAACTTTACCATGCGAATAATCTTTGATGCGATGATTGGTAATGGCCACTCTGTGAGTGTAGTTACCCAGGTAATTGATCAGGGCATCGGGAGAGTTGAAGGGTTTTTCGGCGTATACCACCCAGTCTTTGCGGTAGCACTTTTCTTTCAGTGTTTTAAAATCCGTTGTTTCATCAGGCAGTTTGATCATTCCTGCAAGGATCTGCTGATCAATAAATCTGCATAAAATACCACGGAAGACTCTGCTGAGGGCTTTCACGGGGACAAAGAACTTCCCGGGAGCTTGCACCCACTCCATTTCATCTTCTGAGAGTCCTCCGGCAGGAACAATCATATGAATATGTGGATGGTATACGAGTGCCTGCCCCCAGGTGTGCAAAATGGCTGCAGCACCGGCTTGTGCCCCCAGAAATTTTCGATTTCCGGCGCATTGCATCAACGCTTTTCCGGCAGCGGAAAACAATGTATCATAGGCTGTTTTTTGATTGAGATAAAAAAGCTTATTCAGGCAATGCGGAATGGTGAAGACAATATGCAAATGCCGTACGGGAGGCAGGTTTGCGGTGAGCTTGTCGGCTCTTTCGAAAGTATTTCGAGCCCGTTTTGTTGAATACCTGCGGAAGGAAATGGATTTACCAGGAGATCTTTACATAGATATCTTTTCAAAACAGTGGGTTGTGTATTGCAAACGGCCCTTTTGGGGTCCACAACATGTGGTAGAATATCTTGGCCGGTACACTCACAAAATAGCAATCAGCAATCACCGGATTAGAGACATCCAGTGCGATAAGGTAATTTTCATGGCCAAAGATTATCGTCATGGAGGTAAAACACATCCTGTTACTCTTAGCCAGCAAGAATTTATCCGCAGGT
>JAHJRE010000215.1 GCA_018831055.1 Bacteroidota bacterium | reverse complement strand
TTTATCATTTCTTCAAAAAAGGAGGCTGAAACAGAAGTACCCCAGGAGTCGATCAGAAGTTTTATTTCTACTCCCTGTTTGGCTTTGGCAGTGAGTACATTTTTAAATCTTTCGCCAATATTTCCGCTTCCGAATTTATACGTTTCGATATAGACATATTTTTTAGCCTGCTCAATATCGTAGAGCATGGCATCATAGAATTTCCAGGGATCATCATAGAGTTTATATGAAGAACCTGCTGTTTGCATCGGGAAATTATGGTTTACAGGGTTTTAAAAATTCTCATCAGTTCTTCTTTCTTTCTGAAAGAAACGGGAACGGTTGAATTGTCTTTCATCACCAGGTATCCACCATCTGCCTTTTCAAACCTTTTTACATAATCGAGGTTGATCAGGTGTGATTGATGAGCGCGGAAGAAATTCATATCACTCAGCAATTCATCAAATTCTTTCAGGGTTTTTGATACGGTGATCTGTTCATTATCTATGGTGAAAAAGTGCGTATAGTTTTTATCTGACTGACAGCGGATGACATTGTCAAGTTCCACTACGTGTACATTGGTGGTAGTTTTCAGCACGAGTTTTTTATTTTTCACATAGTTTTGGTTCAGATTCTGAAACATAGCTTTGATTCTGAGCTCAATGCTGTCTTTTTCCATGGCTGTTCTCAGCTTTTCAACTGCGGAGCTTAGTTCATCAGGGTCGACAGGTTTCAGCAGATAATCGAGAGCGCTGAATTTGAAAGCTTTGATGGCAAATTCTTCAAAAGCCGTGATAAAGATGACATAAAACCCAATTTTCTCGAATTTTTTCAGGAGATCAAATCCGGTACCATCCGGCATTTTAATATCCAGGAGGACGAGATCGGGCTGGTGATGGTCTATCATTTCATATGCGGTTTTTACGCTGGATGCCTCACCTATAACCTCGATACCGTTGCAAAACAGGTTCAGCATATCAATGATGGTTTCCCTTGCCCTAGCCTCATCGTCAACTACCAAAGTCCTTATCATATGATTTAAATTTGCCTTTAAAGTTATAGGGTTTCATTGAAATACCAAAAAAGAATCTGAAATTCTTTTCATAATCATGGGGAATGATGAGTGGCAGGTTGTAGATTGCATGTTTCAAGTTGCAGGTTTACAGATAGATAAGAGTGGCGAAGGACAAGCACGGCGAATAAACCCGGGTTATGCATAAGAAGGGCAATTAGCGGATGCATTGTTTGCGTTTAATCGTATATCAAAGGCAATGAGATTATGACCATTGTTCCTGCAGGAATACCGGAATCATCATATAGATCTTTGATTTCAAGGTTTATTGTATTATGCTGAACCTGGTTAAGTAGTTTTATTCTTTCCGTGATAACCTGTGTACTTGAGAAATCCTCCCGGCTTTTTTCCTTATTTCTTATCAGATTTGCTTTTTCCCTGCCAATACCATCATCTGTAATGATAATCTGGAGGCATTGTTCGATACTTTTTATTTCAACAAGTACATTGCCTTTATCTAGTTTATTTTGCAACCCGTGTTCGATGGCATTTTCCAGGAAGGGCTGGGCCATCATAGGGGGAATGAGGAGTTTTTCCGGTTGAATGCCGAATTGAACCTGAATATTATAATCGAATTTGTCCCCAAAGCGCAGTTTTTGAAGTTCGAAATAGTTGCGTATGAACATGATTTCATTATCGAGAATAACCCATTCCCTGTCGGTAATGCTGGTGATATACCTTATAAGCCTGGCAAAATTTGCAAGGTATTTTGCGGCGATTTTAGGCCCTTGTTGATAAATAATCCCTTGAATGGCCATTAAAGTATTAAAGATAAAATGGGGGTTTAATTGGGATCGAAGATATTTTTGCTCCAGGCGCAAAAGGTTTTTTCTTGTTTCTTCTCTTCTTTTAAAATATTTGACGATAAGATGGATAATAGCCAAAAGGCTTAGTAGCAATATCAAAGATAACAATATAATGAACAATGTTGTATCAGTGAAAGGTGTTTCTACAGTAATATCAATGTGTACCGGTTTTCCCCAGTTACCGTTCACATAACTTGCATTAACATAAAACCTGTATTTTCCCGGGGGCAGATTGGGAAAATCTGCGTATGGATTGTTTGAATAGATAATTTCAGGATTATAGGGGAACAGTCGATATCTGTATTTAATACTTTCCGGACCCTTAAAACTGATTCCCTTAAAGTGAATTCTTAAGTCGTTCCTGCCGGCTTCGAGTTGTATGCTATCAACCAGAGGTATTTCTACACCATTATTCTCAATTTTATTAATTGTGAGCAGAGGAGGGATAGAAGAAGGTCTGATCAGTTTTTCTTCAAACGAAACCAGGCCAAGATCTGTGGCCAACCAGATATAGCCATCTTTGGAATCCATTGCATGAATCTCGAGAGTTGGAAGGCCATCATCGAGCGAGATCCATTCCGCATTGAATTTGAGGGTGTTATTTTCGCTGATTACAAGCCGGTTTAAGCCATTATTCATTCCAAGCCAAATGGTAGAGTCGTCATATATAAGAATATGTCTTACTGTATTTCCGGATAAAACATTCTTAGAATTCAGTTGGTAAATGACAGAATCATTTTTCATGATCAGCAATCCTTCCGATCCGGATCCAACCAGAATATAGTCTTTCCAGTCAGCAAGAGCGTTTATCCTGCTGGTCAGTCTTTTATCATGTATAATAGGTAAAATGGTGTCGTTTTCAAATTTATACAGACCATATAAGGTAGCAAGGTAGATATCATCCTGGAAAGGATCACTGGTTAGGGCATATACTCTTGTTTCAAAAAAAGCTTTGCTATTAAACTTTACTTTCCGGTCGCGAATGATAGCGAGACCTCTTCCACCCAGATAAATAGAATTGCCGTATTTGGCAGCGGTTTGGAAGACACCTTCCATCCCTTCAATTTTAACCGGTTGACCCTGAGGGTTGTAAAAAGAATGAAGACTGTTGGAAACCCATAAGGAGCCATCATTCTCAGGAAGAATATCCGGGATCCAGTTAATAATACCCGGATACTTCAATTGCCGGATATTAAACATTTTACCACGGATAATATCGGCCTTGAACAGGCCTTTATTGGAAGATGAGAAATAGAGTTGATTATTCTGCAATGAGAGGGTAATAACATTCATTCCCATTTCTTCCTGGACGGGAAAAATGTTAAAATCCATATTTGGCGTAAAAAAGACACCATCGCCTGTGGTTGAGAACCAGTAATTTTTCTCCCTGTCCTGCATAATCCTGGTGATGGTATAACCCTCAAAGAATCGTTTTGGAACGGTATCCAGATTTCCATCCGGAAACATATCAATACCTCCACCGTACTCCATGCTTATCCAGATATTTCCCCGGTCGTCCTTTGTCAGGCAGGTAACCGGCTGTTTCATTATCCGGGATTTTATTATCTTTTGATCCTGGATGTGATATAAATGATTTCCATAAGAAACAAGGAAATTATTATCTGAGATTTTCAGGTATTTTCTTATAAACGCTCTGTTGCCATATTTGAAAGGAATAAAGAATTTATTTTCCAGGGCGAGTAAGGCGGGATGGTTTTGATCCATTTCCGCCGGAGGGGCTACGGGAGCAATAAAATGATCATCACCCATATCATAGAAAAAGAGGGCGGCGGGGTTATCTTTGCGGGGAATCGGATTGATCATGGTTAAACGGCAAATCGAATCAAGCATGAAGATACCTCCTTGCCTGGGAGAAAACCATATCTGCTCCGAGGAGTCAACAGTAAGCCTGTCGATATAATTATCTTCAAAGTGTTTTTTGATAGTATCATTACAGGGATATATCGTAATCTTGTCATTCTCAAAATAACTTAGTTCTCCGGAATAACTCAGAAACCATATTCTGCCTTTATAATCCTCGTACATGATGAGGGTTGAGTTGAAAGGGAGGCCTTGTTCAGTGGTAAAATGGGTAAATTCGAATCCGTTGTATCTGATCACACCGTTGTCGGAAGCAAACCAGACATAACCGTTGGCATCGTTGAGCATATCATAGATATTGGAGGCAGGAAGTCCTTCGCGGTAGGAGATATTCCTGAAGCCGGGGACCTGGGAAAAGCCAATAGTTACCTGTACAATTATCAGCAATGCTAATTGTAATCCGGACAACCAATAAGCTTTTAAACAGGGTATGGGAATTTTTATGGTCAACCTGTCTAAAATTTACAGCAGTCAAAGATGGCTGCCAAGGGTGTAAAAGTACGATACAAACAGGTCATTTCAAAAGATTTGTTAAAGTATTGTACATTCGTATATTTGCATAAAATATTCGTAATGATTAAATCCATGACCGGTTTCGGCAAGCATGTTGCGCACCTGCCTGAAAAAGCAGTAAATGTTGAGATCAAGACACTGAATAGCAAGCAACTGGATATTCATTTACGCATTCCGAATATTTATAAAGAAAAGGAAGGTGAAATACGTCAGCAGATAGGGACACGTTTGGAGCGTGGAAAGGTGGAATTGACGATAACCGTTGAGGAAACCGGGGATGTTTCCGGTTATTCGATCAATAAGCCGCTTGCCATGCGTTATGTGCAGGAGCTAAAAGAGCTGGCAAATTTGATGGAAGAGGAACTCCCGCAGGAAATTCTGCCTCTGGTAATGCGTTTTCCTGAAGTATTTCAGACAGGGAAGGAAGATCTTGAAGAATCGGAATGGAAAGCCGTTGGGTCAGCCATTGATGAGGTCTTGCAACAAGTAGATCTGTACCGGTCAGATGAAGGAATAGTTATGGCTGAGGATTTCCGGAAACGAGTGGAAGCAATCAGCGATCTGCAGTTATCCCTTGATCCTTTGGAAGTACAGAGGTCGGCCAATATCAGGGACAGGTTGGATCAGAAGCTTGCTGAATTGATCGACAAGAATAAAATTGATTCCAACCGTTTTGAGCAGGAACTCATTTACTACCTCGAAAAGATTGATATTACGGAAGAGAGGGTCAGGTTGAATCAGCATTGCGGTTATTTTCTTCAAACGCTGGATGAGGGTGGGGCCATAGGCAGGAAGTTAGGATTTATAACCCAGGAAATGGGCAGGGAGATCAACACCATTGGATCTAAAGCCAATGATGCGGATATTCAGAAGACGGTGGTATTGATGAAAGACGAGTTGGAAAAGATCAAAGAACAATTGTATAACATTTTATAAGATGCAGGGAAGGGTAGTGATCATTTCTGCACCTTCAGGGGCCGGGAAATCCACCATTATCCGGGAGGTAATGGCATCAGGGTTTCCTCTTGAATTCAGTGTTTCGGCGTGCAGCCGGACAATGAGGCCCGGTGAGGAGAACGGTAAAGATTACTGGTTTCTGACTTCAGATGAATTCAGGGAAAAAATAGAGAAAAACGAATTCCTGGAGTGGGAAGAGGTTTACAAGGATCATTATTATGGAACTCTTCGGTCGGAACTTGAACGGATATGGAGCAAAGGGCATCATGTTTTGATAGAGGCAGATGTATATGGAGGATTGAATATTAAAACCCAATACCCTGATCGTTCCATGAGCATTTTTATTATGCCTCCATCGGTTGACGAGCTTCGTGAACGGCTTATCCGCAGGTCGACAGATGAAATTGGCAGCATCAACACACGTGTAGAGAAAGCAATGGAAGAGATATCCCTGGCGGAGAAGTTCGATGTGATCATTGTCAACGAAAATATCAACCAGGCTGTAGAAGAAACGAAACGGGTAATTAAAGCCTTCCTGGAAAAACCTGATTAGTATGAGCGAGCCCCGGAAAAAAACCGGTTTATTCTTTGGGTCTTTTAATCCTGTTCATATAGGGCATCTGATCATTGGTCAGTATTTTACACAGTTCAGCGATCTGGATGAGGTGTGGTTTGTTGTTTCCCCACATAACCCCCTGAAGGAGAAAAGCTCTCTGCTGGAGGGTCATTTAAGGCTTTATATGGTTAATCTGGCTCTGGAAGATGACCCTTTGCTAAGGGCCACGAATATTGAGTTTACCATGCCTCAGCCCTCTTATACCATTGATACCCTGACATGGCTTTCGGAGAAATATCCTCAAAAGCAGTTTGTACTTATTGGTGGAACCGATATTTTTCCGACTTTTCATAAATGGAAGAATCATCAGGAAATTCTATCCCAATACGATCTGTATATTTATAATCGACCGGGTTATGATGCCGGCGAATATGCCTCTTATCCGCGCATCCGTTTTTTCAGCGCACCGCTGATGGAAATCTCCGCCAGTTTCATCCGTGAGGCAATAAGACAGGGAAAGGATGTGAGTTACATGTTACCTTCAAAAGTATGGGCCCATATTGTGGATATGGGTTTTTACAAATAAAGTCTTTTGATTTTAAACCTTAGCTTTTTATTCCTGTCAAAGCATGGTAACTAATTTCCCGGTGCTATGCGGTTCAGGTTAATCCTTCTTCTTACCATTAATTTACTGTCATATTTTTCTTTCTCCCAGGAATTTACGGTTAGCGGAAAAGTCATCGACAGTGCTGAAAGCCGGGCTCTGGAGGGTGCCCATGTTTTTCTCCTTAATCCTGATGCCCCTGAAAACAGCCGTTACGATGTAACGGACCGGGATGGTATTTTTTCGTTTCGTAATGTTTTACCCAGAAACTATCAGCTAAAGGTAAGTTATGTCGGTTATACCGGAAGGATCAGAGCCGTGAAGGTGGAAGAAGGCAGTCTGGATATTGGAAACATTCTTTTAAAAGCTGAAACACAGAGCCTGGATGAGTTGAAAGTCACAGGTCAGGTACCTGCGGCAACCGTCAAGGGCGATACTCTTCAATTCAATGCAGATGCATATAAGACCAACCCGGATGCCAGTGCGGAAGATCTTGTAAAAAAGCTACCGGGAGTGATTGTAGAAGACGGCAAGGTGGAAGCACAGGGAGAAGAGGTTAAGAAGGTGCTGGTCGATGGTCGTGAATTTTTCGGGAATGATCCGTCGACAGCCTTAAAGACTCTTCCTGCCGAGGTGGTTGAAAAGATTGAAATCTTCGATAAGCTATCTGATCAGGCTGAGTTCACAGGATTCGACGACGGCAATTCCGTGAAGACCATGAATATTATCATGCGGCCTGAAAAGAGAAACGGCACTTTTGGCAGGTTTTTCGGGGGATATGGTACCGACGACCGTTACACAGCAGGAGGGAATCTTAACTTTTTCAAGGACACACGCCGCATTTCCATTCTCGGATTAAGCAATAACATCAACGAACAGAATTTTGCCCAGGAAGATCTTCTGGGTGTTATGAGCAGCGGAAGCCGAAGCAGGGGAATGCCGGGCAGTGGGGGAGGTGGGCCTATGCCGGGTGGTGGTACCAGGGATTTTATGGTTGGCCCCCAGAATGGCAATACTGTTACGCATTCGGCCGGAATAAATTACAGTGACCAATGGGGTGAAAAAATTGAGGTCACGGCGTCCTACTTCTTCAATAAAACACATAATACAACGAAGGAATATTTATCGAGGGAATATATTAATACGGGAGATTCGAATCAGTTCTATGATGAAATAAGCAGCAGCACAACGGATAATTTCAATCACAGGTTCAATGTCAGGTTTAAATATGAGATCGACAGTTTCAATTCAATAATAATTACCCCCAGGTTGAGCCTGCAGGCAAATGATTATAACAGTGATGTTGCCGGGGACAATTATATTCACCCGGGAGAAATCATGAGTAATACCCTAAATACTTATGATGACGAATCATCGGGGTTTAACTTCAGCAATGATCTTTTATACAGGCATGCTTTCAGGAAGAAGGGAAGAACAGTTTCATTAAATATCGGCACTGACATCGGCAAAACATCATCCACAACTTTCCTTAAGGCTGAAAATAATTATTTTGGAGAATCATCAGGAAGGAGCGATACTATTGATCAGAAGGGTTCCTACGATTCCCAAAGCGAAACCTGGTCGGCAAGTTTGATGTACACAGAACCCATAAAAGAAAAATCACAGGTGTATGTGAATCTCAGAAGCTCTTACACCATCAATAATTCCGACAAGAATACAGGAGATAAGGATGCATTGACAGGAGAATACAACATCCTGGACACGCTGCTTTCAGGCAAATTTGATAACGAATATTTTAAGAACAGCCTGGGTGCAGGATACAGGTACAATAATGAAAAGATGTTCCTGACAGTAGGTATATCTGTACAAAGGTCTGATCTTACAAGTAAAACCATATTCCCGGTAGAGTCAGAAATTGAGCAGCCATTTACGAATATTCTTCCCAACGCCGTGCTTAATTATAAATTTTCCAGGATTAGTAATTTGCGGGTTCATTACCGTACCAGTACGAGAGAGCCCTCCGTTACACAATTACAGGCTGTTATTGATAATTCCAATCCCTTGTCGCTCAGTACCGGAAATCCGGATTTAAAGCAGGAATACACAAATACTTTAATGGGAAGATACTCACTGACCAGGATCATGCGGTCGAAATTTTTCTTTGTGATGTTGTTTGTCAGGAATACCGTGAATTACATTGGGAGTTCCACTTATACTGCAGAAAGGGACATCATGATATCCGACGGGGTCATCCTGTATCGAGGTTCTCAGCTTACCCGTCCGGTTAACCTTGATGGGTATTGGAACGGCAGGACATTTATCACATATGGTTTGCCGGTCAGCAAGATAAAAACCAATATCAATCTGAACACGGGCATATCCTATACAAGGACTCCCGGCATTATTAACGGTGAAAAGAATTTCTCTGATACCTGGGGGCTTAACCAGGGGATAGTATTAGCCAGCAATATCAGTGAAAAGATTGATTTCACCGTTTCGTACAATGCCACCTATAACATTGTTGAGAACACGATCCAAGAGCAGCTTGATAACAATTATTTTTATCATAAT